>CAYXCX010000052.1:0-10062 GCA_964463405.1 uncultured Clostridia bacterium | reverse complement strand
GCCAGCTCCACCTGCCCGGCCCTGAGCGGCGTGCCGCCCAGCTTGCCCAGCTGCCCCAGGTGGGGGCCAAGATGGCGCAGCGCATCCTGGACTACCGCAAGAGCAGCGGCGGCTTCAAGCGCGTCCAGGACCTGATGAAGGTCAAGGGGATCGGCGAAAAGGTCTTCGCCAAGCTGCAGCCGCTGATCACCATCTGACGGCCCGCCTGGCGGACGCAAGGAGAAAAAGATGGAAGAGAAGGTCAAGGACCTGAACCTGCTGCTGATGTTCCTCACCGGCTGGGAGGAGGAATCGCGCAAGACGCCGGGCGAGAAGGTGATCCGCGCCTGGAAGGGCTACCTGTTCGAGACCTTGAACAAGCTCGCCGAGGAAAAGCTGATCATCCAGTACGCCAACACCAAGTCGGTGATGTTCACCGAGGCCGGCCGGCAGAAGGCCGAGCAGTTGAAGAAGCAGTACCTGCAGCACTGAGCCCCGCCCCCATTCCCCGTCCCGGGCGCGCCGCTTCGTTTCGCGAGGCGGCGCGCCTTTTTTCATTTTTCTCCGCCAGGCCGGCCGCGTCCGGCGCGCGTGCCGGCGCCGCCGGCTGAACAGCCGGCGGCCGAGCGCGGAAAACCTGCTGATCGAAGACGTTTTGCAGCACGAACAGCCCGAAGAACGTGACCGCGCCGGCCAGCAGCGGCGTGACCAGCCAGCCGAGGGCGATCTCGCCCAGGACGCGGAAGCGGATGTCCCGCCCCTTGCGGACGACGGCGATGCCGATGATGCCGCCGATGACCGCCTGCGAACTGGAGACGGGGACCAGGGGGATGGTCGGCAGGCCGTGGACCTGCAGCCATCCCTCCAGCGCCTTGGAGGAGAAGAGGAAAAGCACCAGCGACTCGGAGAGGACGACGATGAAGCCGGCCAGCGGCGAGAGCTTCAGCAGGTCGTTGCCGACCGTCTGGATGACCTTGCGCGAATAGGTGAAGACGCCGACGGCGATGGCGATCCCTCCCAGCAGGAAGAGCTGCTGGACGCCGCTGAGGGTAAAGAGGCCGCCGACGCGCAGGTCGTGGAATGGCGACACCGGCACGAACACGCCCATGACGTTGGCGATGTTGTTGGCCCCCAGGCTGTAGGAGCCGAAGGCCGCCACCAGGACCAGGCCGGCGCGGGTGTAGGCGTCCTGGGCCAGCAGGTGGACGCGCGATCTCCTGAGAACCGCGCGGAACAGCAGGTAGAGAAGGGCCGACAAGGTCGCCGTGAGGGCGATGGCCGCGCCCCAGCTGAACACGATGCGCGCCAGCGCGCCGAGGTCGGTGGCGACGCCGGCGAACAGGTTCCAGCCCAAAATGGCGCCTATGATCGCCTGCGAGGTCGAGACCGGCAGCTTCAGCTTGGTCATCCAGTAGACGGCCAGGGCCGCGGCCAGCGTGACCATGAAGGCGCCGGCCATGGCGTTCACCGTTCCCAGCCTGCCGAGGGTGGCGGTGGTGCCGCCGCCGCCGAAGACCGCTCCCAGGACCAGGAACACGCCGCACAGGGCGGCGGCGCTGCGGAAGCGGACCATCTTGGAGGCCACCGCGGTGCCGATGACGTTGGCGGCGTGGTTGGCCCCGAGCGACCAGCCCAGGAATAGCCCGCTCACCAGGAAGAAGTAGATCATGCCATGCCTGCGCTCAGAAGCTGCGCTTGATGCTGCTGATGCCCAGGCGGTCGGCCACGTCCTCGGCGTGGTCGGAGATGTTCTCGATGTGCAGGGCGAAATAGCGCAGGTGGATCTTGCGGCTCAGCTCGAGTCCGGAGGCGAAAACACGGCGCTTCAGCCGGTCGCCGATCCTGTCGGCCTCCTTTTCGTGGTAGTACACCTTGTGCAGGTAGTTCTTCACCATGTTGAAGTCATGGAAGAAGGCGCGCACGGCGGTCACCATCGCCTCGGCGGCCTGGACGCAGACGTCGGCCAGGGCGGCGTAGTCCTGGGCATACTCTTTGGGGATGTCCGGCATCTCCACCGAGAACTGCAGCAGCGTCTTTTTTTCGCTGTTGATGACGGTGTCGATGTTTTCCAGCAGCCCCAGCACGTCGCCGCGGTTCTCGGGGATCAGCGAATGGGTGTAGAGCTGGTTCTCGATGGCATGGCGCAGGTCGTCGGCGCGGTTTTCCTGGCGCGAGACCTCGGCGATCGTCTCTTCGAACTGCCCGATCTCGCCGTCCAGGTACTTCTGGATGCCGCTGCGGAAGGTCAGCGAGGCGCGGCTGACCGTGTCCAGGAATTCGTCGATCTGCCCCTGCAAGATCCGGGATTGTTTCAGGTTGATGATGCCCATGACGGCTTGCCGACCTCCTTGCGCTTCAGCCCTTGACCCGTCCGCTCGGGCGTTCGCACAGCACGTCGCGGAAGAACACGATCCAGGCCAGGGCCAGCGCCGCCAGCGCCGCGAGCAGCCAGCGCGAACGCCGCGCCGGACGCAGGGTGCACTCCAGCGCCACCTCGTCGCCGAGGCTAAGCCTGCCCAGGGCGATGCGGCCGACCAGGCGGCCGTCGCGGCGTACGATGGCGAAGGGGGCGACCATGCCCTCGCGCTCGGGCTCGGGGGCGAAGCGGCCGATGGCGTGGAACACCTGCCCTGGCGGCAGGACCAGGTCGACGGCGAACTGCTCCAGCGCGGCGAACGAGACGTTCACGAAGCGGTACTCCAGCTTGCGGGTGTGGAACGGCCCCGGACGCCCGCCGGCGCGGAAGTAGCCGTCGACGGTGTAGGCGACCTCGGCGGCAGCCGCGGCGCCGGCCGGCGCCGCCAGCGCCAGGAAATGGCTGCCGCCTTTTGCGACCGGCCGCGGGTCGAGCAGGGCGATCCCCTGCGCGCGCACGTCGCGCAGGTCTGCCGCGGGCACGGGAATGAGAACCGGGCCGTCGCCGCCCCGGCCGAACTCCAGGACGACGCGCACAGCCGCCGAGCCGTCGGCGGCGAGAATGACCGTCTCGCCATAGCGCCGGAGCTCCTGGCCGAAGCCGCGGGCCGCGGCCAGCAGCAGGATGGCGGCGGCCGCCAGCGCGGTCCTCGCCCCTCTCGCTCTCGCGGTCATGGCGTGATCCCCAGCCAGCGGAACCAGGTCAGGCCGGCGAGGGTCAGCAGCACGACCCCCAGCGTGGACACGGCCAGCCCGTACTTGATGTTGTCCAGCACCGAGAACTGCCCGGTGCTGAAGTAGATGACGTTCGGCTTGGCGTTGATGGGCAGGGTGACGACCCAGTCGGTGGTGAAGGCCGCCGGCAGCGCCAGGGCCAGCACCGGGAAACCGAGCTGCTGGGCGACGGCCACGACGATGGGCATCATAATGATGACGCGCATGGTCTTGCTGGTGAAGAAGATGTGGGCGTACATGTTGGCGGCGATGACCACGACGTAGACCACCCAGAAATTGGTCCCCGGGCCGATGTCCAGGCGGCGGAACAGGTTGTCGATGGCCCAGCGGGCGGCGCCGGAGTTGTCCAGGGCCAGGCCGCCGGCATAGGCTCCGGCGCTGAACAGCATCAGGTGCCAGGGGATGTCGGCCTCGTTCCACTTGATCAGGCCGATCTTGGGCAGGAAGGTGAGGATGGCCCCGGCCATGGCCGCCATCACCGGGTTGATCTCGAAGCCGAACCAGGCCATGTGGAAGCGGTCGGTGACCCACAGGAAGATGACCAGTCCGAAGATGGCCGCCGCCTTCTTCTCCTGGAAGGAGACCCTGCCCATGCGCTCGAGCTGGCGCTTCAGCGTCTCGATGCCGCCGGCGATGACCGGCTTGCGCTCCTCGGGCTTCAGGCGGATCAGCAGCCGCGGGCCGAAAAACCAGGCCAGCAGCATGGTCACCAGCACCACCGGCAGGCTGGCGAACATCCAGTCGGTGTAGAAAACCTTCTCGCCGCTCAGCGACATGATCAGCGAGATGGCGATCAGGTTGGCCGTGCTGCCGGTCATGAACCCCGAGGAGAAGATGTTGACCCCCAGCAGGTTCTGCAGGAACAGGTTGCGCCCGAAGCCGTTGACCCGGTCGCTGCGCGAGCCGTAGATGGCGGCCACCACCAGCATCAGCGGCAGGGTCATCACCGCCCGCGGCGCCGTGGCCGGGATGAGCGGCGCCAGGCAGAGCTGCAGGACGATGAAGGCCAGGAACATCTTGGAGGCGTTGTGGCCGAAGCGGATGATCAGGTTCAGCGCCAGGCGCTTGGCCAGGGCGGTCTTGACCAGGATCGAGCTCAGCACGAAGGCCATGACGTTGAGCCAGATCACGTCGAAGCCCAGCACGCCCAGCACGTGCTGCTGGTCCCAGCCGTCGGTCAAGACCAGCGCCAGCATCAGCACCAGCGAAGTGAGGTAGGTGGGGATCGGCTCGCTGACCCACCAGACCAGGGCCATAGCGAAGCAGGCCAGGACGGCCTGGCCGGAGGCGGTCAGCCCGGCCGGCAGCGGCAGGTAAAAGATCAGCAGAAAGACGGCGATGCCCAGCGGCAAACCGAGGTACTTCATCCACCTTTCGCTGGCGTTTGCCTGGCGCTCGGGCACGTTGGCCAGCTTGTGCCGCTCCAAGTCGAGCAGCCCGTCGAGATCGCCCATGCCGGGAGCGGCCGCCTCGGGAGGTGCCGCTGCTGCTTTGGCCATGTCGCCGCTCACCACCGGCTGTAGGGGTGCTTGATCAGATTGGAGTTGAAGTAGCGGGGATCGCCCGACACCTCTTCGCCGACCCAGGCGGGCAGGGTGATCTTCTGCTTCTCGTCCTTGAGTTCGACCTCGGCCACGACCAGCCCGGCATTCTCGCCTAGGAACTCGTCCACCTCGAACACCAGCCCGCCGACCGGGATCTTGTAGCGCTTCTTCTCGATGAGCGGCTTCTCGCACATGTCGTCGAGCATGATGGCGGCGTCCTCGGCCGAGATCTCGTACTCGAACTCCGCGCGCGATATCCCCCTGGTGACCCCCTTGATGGTCAGGAAGCCCTGGTTCTCGACCGTGCGCACGCGCACGACCCGCTCCTTGGCCGAGGAGAGGTAGCCCTGGCGGTACACGGTGCCCCTGGCGGCCGCCTTCCACTCCTCGCCCTTGACGAGGAATTTTCTTTCGATTTCCTTGCCCATGGTGTTTCCCCTCTGATTATAGCACGGGGGCAGGTCGGCCTGCCCCCGCGCGTTTCGCCTTTTGGACCGTCGTCTCTAGAATGAGTAATAGAAGCCGAACTGGAAGACGCTGTAGTCGTCGTTGCCGGCGTAATCGCCGGTGCCGGTGGCGAACTCGTCGTGGTTGATCAGGACGTAGTTGGCGGCGAACTTGAGGTTGGGATAGGGGTACCAGTTGGCGGCCAGGGTGACGTTGTTGCCCTCGCCGCCCATGATGCCGGCGTCGGCGTCATTGAGGTTGAGGTTGCTGATGCGGGCGGCCAGCTCGATGGCGCCCAGCGACTTCTTCTTGGCGTAGATGCGGCCGGCGGGCTCGCCCTCCTCGATGCTGTAGGGGCGGTTCTCGCCGGTGACCATCCAGCTGGCGAAGGCGTAGTAGCCGGAAAACGCGGCGTTGGGCTTGCCGTCGAGGCGGTTGACTTTGGTCGACATGTACTCGCCCTGCAGCAGCAGCGGCCCGAAGGCGGCGGCGAGCTCGAGGCCGTACTGGTCCCAGGACTGGACGTTCTTGATCTTGCCGGTGTTCAGGAAGCGGTTGTCGGCCACGTGCGTCTCGGGCCGGGCGCGGAAGCGCACCGTGCCTCCGTCGCTGGCGTTGGGCTGCGAGTGGCCGAAGGCGCCGCCGATGTGCAGGAAGGCCTTGTCCTTGAAGATGGGCAGGTAGTTCAGGCGCAGGTTGTAGTTGAGCGCCTCGTTCTCGCCGGTCTCGTCGGCGTTGACCGCCTCCTCGCCGAACAGGCCGGCGAAGGCGCGCCAGTTCTTGCCCCACTTGGCCACGCTGAGGCCGAGGCGGCGGTCGGGGGCGAAGGCGTTGGGCAGGCCGCGCTCGATGAA
Source organism: uncultured Clostridia bacterium (assembly GCA_964463405.1). Taxonomy (GTDB): domain Bacteria; phylum Acidobacteriota; class Aminicenantia; order UBA2199; family UBA2199; genus UBA2199. Next base: position 4,088 of record CAYXCX010000052.1, on the reverse strand, counting down.
GGTGATGTAGCGCGAAGAGGTGACCTCCTCCACGCTGAACTGCCCCTTGTGGTTGCCCAGGGTGATCATCGTGTTCTTGAAGCCGCCGTAGCCGAGCCACATGTCCTTGATCTCGGCCTCCACGCCGTTGAAGTCGATGTCGAACTGGGCCGACCAGTCGCCCCAGACCGGCTTGAAGCCCAGGCGGGCGCGGCGCGCCTCGATGCCGTTGCCCAGGGGCGTCTCGCTGCCTGAATAAAGGGCGGCGACCAGGTGGATGCGGCCGTCGAGCATGAACTGGAACTTGCCGTCGGCCGATTCGAAGATCAGCAGGCCGTCATCGCTGCGGCCGGCCAGGTCGCGCGACTCGACCTCCTCGGCCAGGGCCGAGAAGGTGAAGAGGGCGAACAGCACGCACAAAAAGACGATCTTTTTCATTGTATCCTCCTAAGGATCAAGCGATCTCCATGCCTGCGAAGCGCTTCAGCGCCTTCAGGTAGTTGACGTTCTCGAAGCCGTCGAGGCCGAGCCGGCGCACGGTGCGCAGGACGGCCGCGGGGTCCTCCATTTCGACGGCGACGGTGCGGGTCGGCGCGCCGTCGAACTTCAGGTCGGCGATCTCGACGATGCAGCCGTCGATCATGAAGCCGTGCCGCTCCTTCTCCACCCGCACCGTCTTCAGGTCGGCGTGCGGCGAGACCAGCTCGGCCAAAAATTCCTCGTAGCCGTAGGCTTCGCGCCCGAGGCGCGGCATCGCCGCCCGCCAGGCGCGGAACACGTCGGCGAGCACCGCCGGCGCCAGCGGGAAGCCGGCCTTCATCACCGGGAACCACTGCTCCAGCTTGTCGGCGTTCACCTGGCGCAGCGTCTTGATGTCCATCAGCATGTCGCGGATCTTGGTGTTGTCCATGCTGTTGCGGGAGAGGACATAGACTTCGGCGCTGTGGCGCACCTTGTCCTTGGGGAAGGAGTGGATCCTGGACTCGGCCGCGCCGAACGCCGCGCCGAACGTCCGCCATTCCCAGCGTGCCTTGATCTCTGCCATGGGCTGCGCTCCTTAGCAAAACCTGGCCAGACTATCGTCCCTGGAGAAAAAAGGGGCAATAAGGGAAACCCCTGTTTCTTTTGTCGGGGATTCCCATTACAGGGAATGCGGGCTATGACCGGCGGTTCAGGAGCGCTCCCCGGGTCTCTCGCTCTCGGAACGCCAGGCGATGGCCAGCTGCAGGAGCTCGGCGGCGTCCCGGGCGCCGAGCTTCAGCTTGAGGCGGGAGTAGTAGGTCTCCACCGTCTTGATGCTCAGCCCCAGTTCCTCGGCGATGCGCTGCGGCCTGAGGCCGCTGCCGACCAGGCTGAAGACCTCCAGCTCGCGGTCGCTCAGGCCGCCGACCGGCGATTCCGTCTCCGGCGGCTCGCCGCCGCTCGCCTTGGCCAGCAGCTTCTCGGTCATGGCCGGGCTCAGGTACACCTTGCCCTCGAGGACGCGGCGGACCGCCGCCAGCAGCGTCGCCGCCGAGGCGTGCTTCATGACGTAGCCCCTGGCCCCGGCGCGGATCGCCCGCTCGGCGTAGAGGTCCTCGGAGTGCATGGAAAGGACGAGAACCGGCAGCCGCGGCTGGCGCTTGCGGACGATCTTGATCAGGTCGATGCCGCTCATGCCGGCGAGCGAGATGTCGACCAGCAGCAGGTCGGGGGCGGCGGCGGCCAGGGCGTTGAGCGCCTCGGGGGCGCTGCTGGCGCTGCCGCCGACCTGCAGGTCAGGCTGCTGCTCGATCAGCTGCGAGATGCCGTCGCGCATGATCGGATGGTCGTCGACGATGAAAACGGTCTTCTTGCGCTTCATGGCGTTGGGGCGGCGCCCGCCCCATTATCGCCGGACCGGGCGCCGTGTCAAGGAGGGCTAGCCGTCGAACGGCCCCGGCCGGCCGAAGACGCAGGTGACGACCGTGCCGCGGCGCGGCGCGGAGGCGACGTCCAGCGCGGCGCCGATCGAGCGGGCGCGGAACTCCATGATGTTCAGCCCGATGCCCGCACGGTTGGGCTTCTGGGGAAAGCCGACGCCGTCGTCGCTGACGCTGAGGACCGCCGCGCCCCGGCGGCGGAAGAGGCGGACGGCCACGTTCCGGGCCTTGCCGTGGCGGATGGCGTTGTTGATCGCCTCCTGGACGATGCGGAAGGCGTGGACGGTGACCGCCTCGTCCCCCGTCTCCACGCCGTCGCGGCACTCGACCGTGACCGTCACCGGGAACAGCTCGCCCACGGCCACGGCCAGCTCGCGCAGGGCGGCCGCCAGCCCCCCCCCGCCGAGGGTGGGATAGAGCCCCCTGGCAAGGTCGCGGGTATGGGTCAGGGCGTTCTGCAGGTGGCCGACCAGCTTTTGGGCGTCGCCGGCCTCGGCGTGTCCCGCGCGCTGCAGCTTCTCGTGCAGCACCTGGCCCATGAAGAGGATGCCGCCCAGCTGCTGCGAGAGGCTGTCGTGCAGGTCCTGGCCGATGCGCCGCTGCTCCTTCTCGCTCACCCGCATCATCTGGTCCTGCAGCTGGCTCTTGATCTCGATCTCGCGGCGCAGCTGCTCGTTGGCGTCCAGCAGCTCGTGCGTCCGCTCCCGGACCTTGGCTTCCAGCGCATCGAAGGCCATCTTGCGTTCGGTCTTGTCGTGGATGCTGCCGCGCACGCGGCCGGCGGCGCCGGCCCGTCGCGGCGACACGCGGCCGCGGATGCGCAGCCAGTGTATCGCGCCGCCGGCCTTTTCGCGGCGGAATTCCTCGTCAAAGGCGCCGCGGCGGCGGATGGCCGCCTTCAGGGCGGCGGCGATGCGCCCGCGGTCCTCGGGATGGATGGCGCGCAGGAACTGGCGGTAGCTGGCGGCCGCGCCTCCGGGCACGATGTCCAGCAGGCTCTTCATCTTGTCGGACATGGCCACGCGGTTCGTGCGCAGGTCCCAGTCCCACAGGCCGATGTCGGCCGCCTCCAGCGCCAGGTTCATCTGCCGGTATTCCTCGGCGCCGAAGGAGGCCTTGGCCGGCGCCGCGGCGGCGGAGCGGATCTTTGCCCTGCCCGCGCGCGTCTTTGCTTTCGCTGCCATCGCCCTCATTGTAGCCCATCGCCGCCTCGGCGGCAACAAGCGGGAAGCGCTCGTCTTTGCATTTTGCGCAAATTTCCTTTCCTTGGATCCGTTGATTTTCTCGTCGCTCATCACTCGAACCAGCAGCTCGCTTTTTGCTGCTGCCGCTTGCCATCAGCCTCGTGCCGGTTTCTTTGCTTTTGCCTTTTTACTTTTTGCCTTGCGCGCGAAGCGCGCGCCTCTTCACTCGTCGCTTTTCCCTATCACCCGGAACCTGCGCTCGACGCGGTTCCCGTCCTCGTCCATGAGCACCAGGGCGTGCGCGCCGGCGGCCGGGCGGGCCGGCACCTGGTGGAAGCGGCGGGTGGCGGCGAGGAACTCCCCGTCCAGGTGCCAGAAGATTGCCGTTTCCGGGCGGCGGTGGACGGCCTCGAGCACCACCTGGCCCGGGCTGCCGTCGAGCTCGATCGGGATGAAGACCGCCGTGCCGGCCTCGGGGTAGACCAGGCTGATGACCTGGCGCCCGGCTTCGGCCTCGAAGCCCCGGCAGTCGGGGCGGAACGGCGGCAGCGTCCGGTACTCGGGGTGGGAACGGCGGAAATAATACTCCTGCACCGGGGGCAGGACGAACCAGGGCCGGTGGACCATGCGCGAAGGCGGTTCGCATCCCGAGTCGACGCGAAAGCGGCCCGCGGCGTCCAGGTGCACCAGCTGGTGATGGGGGCAGGGCTGCTGGAAATGGCTTTCGCGCGGGACGGCGACGGCCACGGCCGGGCAGAACTCGCCGGCCAGGTACCCCGAGTCGCGGCAGACCTGGATCTCCTTGAGCCATAGGCGCGGCGGCGGCACGGCCCCGCCCGTGTCCAGGGCGTTCAGCACCTCGAACAGGATCGGCGCCGCCGCCGAAAGCCCGGTCAGCTCCGGGTTGCCCTCGCCGTCGGCGTTGCCGGCCCACACCCCGACCGTATAGGCCGGCGTGACCCCCACCGCCCAGGCGTCGCGCAGCCCGAAGCTGGTGCCGGTCTTCCAGGCCACCCAGCGCGAG
>CAYXCX010000051.1:0-10375 GCA_964463405.1 uncultured Clostridia bacterium | reverse complement strand
GACGATGCCCATCTGCTCGGTGCGGCGGATGGCGATCTTGGCCACCTGCTCCATGTCCAGCAGGCGGTTCTGCTCTTCCTGCAGGAGGTACTGGAAGGCGTCGGCCAGGGGCATCTTGCGCCGCTTCGCCCCGCGCGCGCCCAGGAGGTTGGGCATCATCTCGCTGATCTGGATGCCGATCTCCTCAACGCCGGTGGCGGAGAAGATCTCGAGCGGGGTGAGGGGATTGGACTTGACCTCGACCTCGATCACCCGGTCGTCGAGCTTGCCGGCGCGCAGCAGCCGGCGCAGCTTCTCGCGGCTCGTGGCGAAGGAGTCTTCGCCGTTCTCCGCCGCGGCGGCGTCTTCGTCGGGCTTGGGGGCGGGCAGCAGGATGGCCAGGATGCGCTCCTCAGCGTGGGCCCGGGCCTTCTCGCCGTTTTCGGCCATTTTTTCGGCCTTGACCAGGTCGACGGCGATGCGCACCAGGTCGCGGACCAGCGACTCCACGTCGCGGCCGACATAGCCCACCTCGGTGAACTTGGAAGCCTCCACCTTGAGGAACGGCGATCGGGTCAGCTTGGCCAGCCGGCGGGCGATCTCGGTCTTGCCTACGCCGGTGGGGCCGATCATCAGGATGTTCTTGGGGATGATGTCCTCGGCGATGTCGGCGGGGAGCTTCTGGCGCCGGTAGCGGTTGCGCAGGGCGATGCTCACCGCCTTCTTGGCCTTTTCCTGGCCGATGATGAAGCGGTCGAGCTCACGGACGATCTGGCGCGGGGTCAGCTCGTCGCCCTTGACCGTCACTTCCTCGCCGGCCGTCACAGTTCCTCGATGACCCGGCGGTCGTTGGTGAAGATGCAGAGGGCGGCGGCGATGGCCAGCGATTTTTCGACGATGGCCCGGGCATCGAGAGGCGTCTCGCGGCTCAGGGCCAGGGCCGCGGCCTGGGCGACGGGTCCGCCCGAGCCGATGGCCAGGACGTTCTCGTCGGGCTCGATGACGTCGCCGGCGCCCGAGAGCAGGTACATCTTCTCGGCGTCGGCCACCACCAGCATGGCCTCCAGGTGGCGCAGCACCTTGTCGGTCCGCCAGTCCTTGGAGAGCTCGACGGCGGCGCGCGAGAGGTTGCCGTTGTATTCCTCCAGCTTGGCCTCGAAGCGCTGGAAGAGCGAAAAAGCGTCCGAGGTCGAGCCGGCGAACCCGGCCAGGACCCGCTCGTGGTAGAGGCGGCGGATCTTGCGCGCCGTGTGCTTGAGCACCGTGTTCTGCAGGGTGACCTGGCCGTCGGCGCCCATGACCAGGCGGCCATTCTGGCGGACGCACAGCACGGTGGTTCCGTGGGGCTTCTCGTTCATGCCCAGATTTTAAGGCTTTTGCCAGGCCAAGTCAACGAAGAACTTCGAACTACGAAGCCAGAGGTTCCATGTTCCAGGTTCCATGTTGACGGGGATTGGTCGTGGCAATGCCTTTGAGTTCATAAAAGAAGGACATTGGTTTTCAACATGGCGCATGGTGCATGGGACTCTGGCCTTGCGGCCAATGCCTTACGCCAGGCACTTGTTGGGCGATGGCCGCTCCGAATCACGAATTACGAATCACGATAGCTCGTCCACGGCTCGCCACTACCACTATGACGATCACCCATTCGTTCGTCGACGTTCACGTTCTTGGTTTTTCTGACCCTATCACCAACCCTATCACTAACACTAACACTAACACCACTGCTGTCCAAAAAGCGATTAATTTTTATCTCATTAAAAGCTCGTTGATTGCGGTTACTACCACTAACACTAACACTAACACTAAGAGATCGATTTTTTTGTCTTTAAATTTGGTCTTTTGAACTTTCCTCCGCGCGCGATCGCCGTGCGCCTACACCTCCGGATTGATTCGGCGGAATAAGCCCGCCAGTCGAAAACGTCCTTCGCGGCTGGCGCGTCAAGCAGGCAGAAGGGGGGCCGGAGACGTTCGGGGCAGAACCGGCAGCGAATTTGCGGCTGCCCGCGCAGCGGGGGAGGTTGAAATGGAAAAGGAAAGATCGCGATCGCGGCGGGCCATCTGGCCGGCGATCCTTTGCCTGGCGCTGGCCGCCGGCGTTTCGATTCGCGGCGAAATCGGCCGCGAGGCCGCCGAGGTCCAGGGCAACAGGCTGCGCAAGCTGAGTCTCGCCGGCTTCTACGACCCCGACCGCGGCTTCCTCGATGCGACCGCCCGCCTGACATTCGCCGCGCCGGCCGCCAGCCGGCGCCTGTGGCTGGACGAGGGCCTGAAGCTCAAGTCGGTCCGCGACGACAGCGGCGAGGTCAGCGGCGTCGTCAGCGAGTATGGCGAACTGGTCGCTCCCGGCTCCGCAAGCAGCATTCTGGAGATCGTCTACAGCGGTCGCCTGAAGCCGCAGCCCGACCCGTTCGCCGATCCCGGCTCGCCGCTGCGGCCGGGCCAGGTGGTGGATCCCTTCAGCATCCTGTCCTATGTGCGCGACTTCTATCCCCACCCGGGCCTCGATTTCACCGAGGCGCGGATGGACATGCGGCTGCCAGCGGGTTGGAACTGCCTGGGCAGCGGCACCCTGCGCGCCCAGTCCAACGAGAACGGCGGCACCATTTTTCGCCTGGACAATCCCCTGGCCAAGGGCATGGCCCTGGTTTGCGGCCGTTTTCGCCGCATCGCCGACATCCCCGCCCCGCTGCCGGTGACGCTCTACGGCTGGCCCGGCCTGGACCTGAAGCGCTACTGCCGCAACGGGGAGATCGGCCGCATCCTACGGTTTTACCGCGAGCGCCTGGGGCCGCTCGACGTGGGCGAGCTGAACATCCTGCTGCGCCGCAGCCAGAAACCGGGCGGCCTGAGCTACAGCGGTCTGGTCGTGCTGGGCGTCGTCGCCGCCGGCCGACGCGGCAACCGCCTGGAGTCGCCGCTGGCCCTGTGCGCCGACGGCAGCGACATCCTGGCCCACGAACTGGCCCACCAATGGTGGGGCGGGATCGTCTCGTGGCGCACGGCCGCGGACAGCTGGATCACCGAGGGACTGGCCACCTATTGCAGCCTGGCCTTCCTGAGAGGGGAGATGAGCGCCAGGGAGCATGCCCGGCTACGCGCCAGGCTGGCACGCTGGGTGGCCAACTGCGCCCGGCGCTGCAAAGCGGGAAAATGCAATGCGGCCGACCACGAAATCCACCAGGCCCTGGCCTACGCCAAGCCGGCGCTGATGCTGTCAACGCTGGCGGAAGCACTGGGCCAGGAAGAGCTGTTCCGCCGCCTGAGCTCAATCCTGGAGGCGCGGCGCGGCAGCAACCTTGGCGGTGGAGAATTTCTCGACCTGCTGGCCGCCGGGAATGGCACGATGCGCGGCTGGATGGCAAGCTGGATGGACGGGAACGAGATGAACAAATGGCAGGCGGCGAGCGAGTGACGGCGCAGGCGGCCGAAGCTTCGCGGGACTTCAGCGGCGCAGCGTTCCACGAGGAAGTTGAGCGGGCGCCTGCGCAGCGGCGGCAGGGGCTTGCCGCCCTGCCTTCATTTGACTTCATGGCCGCATTTGGCTACCATGGGGTCTCTCTCCATGAATCAAGCAATGCGGCACCTGCGGATCAGCCTGTTCCTGGCCCTGGCCCTGTTCGCCCTCTCCTTCGTTCTATTTTTCGATTTCTCCTACATGGGCGAGCGCGACGCCGCCGTCGAGCAGATCGTCACCGGCAACTTCAAGGTGCTGATCCTGCTGTTCAACCTGAAGATCCTCCTGGTGTACGGGCTGGTCGCCCTGTTCCTGGCCCTCTGTTCCCTGCTGCTCGGGCTCGAGCGCCGCGGCTCGATTTTCGCCTTCCAGCTGTTCGTCTGGTCGTGGTTCTTGCTGCGGGCCGTCAAGGTGACGCCGCAGCTTTTCGTGGAGCCGCTCTATTCCCGCGGCGGGCTGGCCGCCAAGCTGCAGGTGTTTGTGACCGACGTGCTGCCCCTGTGGGCGATCCACCTGCTGTTCGGCCTGGCGGTCATGCTGACCGCCCTGAGCCGCCGGCGCTTCTGGCACGGCCTGGCCGTCGTGGCCATGGTGGTCGCCTTCATCTTTCCCTTCAAGACGCCCCCGCTGCGGGCGCAGGCGGCGGCGGGACCGCCCAACATCCTGGTGCTGGGAACCGACTCTTTGCGCCCCGACCATCTCTCCCATAACGGCTATCCCAGGCCGACGCCGAACATCGACCGCCTGCTGGCCCGCGGCGCCAATTTCCTGAACGCCCGCGCCTCGCTGGCCCGCACCTTTTCCTCTTTCACCTCGGTGCTGACCTCCAGCTTCCCCCCCGAGCACGGCATCCGGCACATGTTCCCGCGCCCCGAGGAGCTCCGGCTGAAACGCCCGACGCTGGTGGAGGCCCTCAAGGCGCGGGGCTACCAAACGGCCCTGATCAGCGATTTCGCCGGGGACATCTTCACCCGCCTCGGCTACGGCTTCGAACGCATCCAGGCGCCCCGGCTCACCCTGCCCAACCTGATCCGCCAGCGCAGCCTGGAGCTGCACTATTCCCTGCTCAGCTTTCTGGTCCACCCGCTGGGGCGCAAGCTGTTCCCGGTGATGTGGCTGATGCCGCTGAACATCGATCCCCATTACGTGACCAACGCCGCCAAGCGCTGCATCCGCGACGCGGCCAGGGCCGGCAAGCCCTTTTTCGTGTTCTACTTCAGCTCCAACTGCCATTTTCCCTACGGCAGCCCCTATCCCTACTACCAGAGCTATGCCGACAGGGAGTACCGCGGCCGGCACAAGTACCGCAAGGTCGACATGATGAAGACCTACACGGGCTACGGCATCGGCGCCGCCGACAGGGGGCAGATCGTCGCCCTCTACGACGGGGCCGTGCGCCTGTTCGACGACCAGGTCGGCGAAATGTTGCGCTTCCTGGAGCGCTGCGGCGTGGAGGGCAACACCCTCGTCGTCCTTTTTTCCGACCATGGCGAAAGCCTTTACGAGAACGGCTACGGCAGCGGCCACGGCGACCACCTGCGCGGCCCCCATTCCAACTCCATGACTTTCGGCGTCTATTCCCCGAGCGAGGACTTCGGCGGCCGGCGCGTGCGGCCCACCGTCCGCGACATCGACATCGCGCCCACGCTGCTCGACCTGGCCGGGATCGCCATTCCTCCGGGGTTTCGCGGCCGCTCGCTGCTGCCGGTGCTGCGCGGCGGCGAGTTTTCCGGCTACCCGGTCTACCTGGAAACCGAACTGTGGTATACCCCCGAGACGCCCTACATCGCGGACCGCGTGCGCATGGCGTATCCGGGCATCACCCGGGTCGTCGAACTGGTGCCGGGCAGCGGGGAGATCGTGCTCAAGCGGGAATTCCGCGAGAAGGTCATCCAGGCCAAGCACCGCGGCGTGCAGCTCAACGACCGCAAATACATCTACATGCCCGGCGACCGCGGCTTCCGCGAGGAGTGGTACCTGGACGAGCGGCCGGTCGCCACCGCCGCCGGCTTGGCGGCGCTGAAGTCCATGCTGCAGGAGCTGCTTCCGGGTCGCTTCGCCTTCCTGAGCGACGGCCGGGTCAGGGAGCGCTTCGACTAGCCCTCATCCCTCGCCCTCGCCTTTCCCTCGCGGTAAAAGATGCGGCCGCCCTCGACGACCTGCCGCACTTTTTTCTCGCCCTCCAGGACCTCCAGGTAGCGGCGCAGCTCCTCCTCGCCCTTGCCGGTCAGGCGCAGCAGGTCGTCCAGGGTCAGCGGCCGGCGGCGGATGGTGTTCAACAGGCTGTTTTCCAGGTTGGAGTTGAATGCCGGGATCTCCTCGCGGCAGGCGGCGCGCTTGATGATCTCGACCGTCAGGCCGGGCCAGCGCCCGCGGATCGACTCCAGCAGGGCGAAGTCGGCCGACGCGACGCCGGGGTAGGCCGGCGGGCGGTCCAGGGTGTTCAGCTGCACCTTGTCGGGGCGGATGCGCTGCAGGGCCGCGCCCAGGGCCTGCAGGTCGTCGTGACCGTCGTTGATCCCCTTGAGGATGAACACCTCCAGCCAGATGCGGCCATGGTACTCGCGGCGGAACGCCTCCAGCCCTGCGATGACCGCCTCCACCTCCAGCCCCGGGGCGGGCTGGTTGATGCGGGCGAAAGCGCCGGCCGAGGCGGCGTCGAGCGAGGGCAGGACCACGTCGGCCCCCAGCAGGTCGGAGCGCACGTCGGCGCGGTGGAGCAGGGTGCCGTTGGTCAGCACCGCCAGCGGCACGGGCGTCATCCTTTTGATGGCGGCGATGAAGGCGCCCAGGTCGGAGTTGAGGGTCGGTTCGCCCGATCCGGAGAACGTGACGTGATCGAGCCGGGGGATGGCCGGCAGCACGGCGGCGAGCTCGTCGAGCAGCTGTTGCGGCTCGAAGAAGCGGCGGCGCTCCAGGGTGCAGTCGCTGGTGCGCCCGCACTCGCAGTACAGGCAGTCGAGGGAGCAGGTCTTGTAGGGGATGACGTCGACTCCCAGCGAGATGCCCAGTCGCCGCGAGGGGACCGGGCCGAAGACGCGGCGGGTTCTGTCGGCTTGCCCGGCAAAAGTCATGGCTGCCTCCGCCCGGGCCGGCGCGCGGCCGGCCGGGATTTCAATACACGAAGAACAGGGCGCATTTGAGGTACTCCGACTGGAAAAGGGGCAGCAGCACGGCATGGTCGTAGGGCTGGCCGCGCATTTCGATGAGCTTGACCCGCCGGCCGGCGTCGCCGGCGGCGTCCAGGACCACGGCCACGAACTCGTCGCGGGCCAGGAAGTGGGAGCAGGAGCAGCTGAGCAGGAAGCCGCCCGGGCGCAGCAGTTTCAGCGCCCGCAGGTTGATCTCCTTGTAGCCGCGCAGAGCCTCCTTCAGCTTGGCGCCCGACTTGACGAAGGCCGGCGGGTCCAGGACCACGACGTCCCGGCGCTCTCCGGCCTTGCTCATCTCCTTGAGGCGGCGGATGGCGTCGTCCTGGAAAAAAGCCAGGCGTTCCGGGGCGAAGCCGTTCAAGGCCGCGTTCTCCCGGGCCTGGGCCAGGTAATCGCCCGAGATCTCCACAAACTCGACGCGGCTGGCGCCGAAGCGCAGGGCGTGGAGGCCCCAGGCCCCCGCGTAGCTGAAGGCGTCGAGCACCTCGCGGCCGCGGGCGATGGGGGCGAGGAGGGGGTAGTTGTCGCGCTGGTCCAGGAAAAAGCCGGTTTTCTGGCTCTTGAGGAAGTCCACCTTGAACTTCAGGCCGTTGACCTCGATGACCTTCTCGGGCCGGGCGCCGGGGCTGAGCAGGCGGTTGAGCAGCGGCAGCCCCTCTTTTTCGCGGGCGGCGACCAGCGACTTCTCCACCAGGACGGCGCCGGGATGCAGGCCGGCGAGGATGGCGAAGATCTCCTCCTTGAAGCGCTCCATGCCGGCGGTGGTGATCTGCACGATGAAGTAGTCGTCGAAGCGGTCGACGACCAGGCCGGGCAGGAAGTCGGCCTCGCCGTAAGCCAGGCGATAGTAGGCATTGCCGGGGCGCAGGGCGCGGCGCTGGCCGTCGGCCTGCTCCAGGCGGCGGCGCAGCAGGCCGGGGCCGACCTCCTCGGCGGGGTCGTAGCTGAGGACGCGGAAGGCGATCGTGGAAAGGGGATTGACGTAGCCGGTCGCCACGTACATGCCGTCGGCCGAGTGCAGGGCGCAGATTTCTCCCGGGGCGAACCCCTGCAGGGAGCGGATCTCGTTGTCGTAGGCCCAGAACTCGCCGGCCAGGATGCGCCCCTCCTCGTGGGGCTTCAAAAAAAGCTTCTTGCACTCCGCGGCCATGGCGGCATTATAAGTGATTTTTGCGGAATCGCCAAAGAAAGGGCGAGCGAGAGACGAGAGACGTCAGACGCTAGACGTGAGCAAGGAAAAAAATATGCGCGAGGGTGGAAGCATTTTCATTGCGCTCGGGAAGTCTTGCCAAAAAAATGGCTCCTCAGGAGGGACTTGAACCCCCAACCTAATGGTTAACAGCCATCCGCTCTGCCGATTGAGCTACTGAGGAACCCGACAAGAATTATAACATCCGAAAGAGAGAGTGTCAATTGGATATTTTCCCCTTGCGCCATCCTGGAAAGCCGCTTAAAACGCATGCCTGGCGCTCAAACCTTGCCGTTCGCATGCGCCTGGAATATACTATGTGGCCTAGGAGAAAAAAAATGAACAAGGCATTCTTTGTCACGCTGATCGCTGCTTCGCTTTTCTTGCCGGCCTTGGCCCAGGACGCGAAGCAGCAGGATGAACAGCAGAAGGCCATGGAAGCCTACATGAAGGCGGCGGCGGTCACCGAGAACCACAAATTTCTGGCGAAATATGCCGGGGACTGGGACGTCGAGGTGACCTACTGGACGGCGCCGGGGGCGCCGCCGGCAAAGAGCGCGGCTACCTTCAAGGGCGAACTCAAGCTCGGCGGCCGCTACTTGCTGATGGCCTTCAACGGCTTCATGCTGGGCCAGCCCTTCGAGGGGATCCAGCTCGTGGGCTACGACAACATGGAGCAGAAGTACGCCTCGCTGTGGATCGACAGCACGTCCACCAACTTTTTCATCACCAAGGGGACGCGCGAAGGCAACACGATCAACGAGAGCGGCGCCTGGCCCGACCCGGTGGGCGGCGGGCTGGTGCCGGTCAAGGCCCGCACGGCCTGGGTCAGCGACGACGAGTACCTCTACGAACAGTTCATGGTGCTGCCCGACGGCACGGAGCACAAGGGCATGGAGCTGCGCAGCAAGCGTAAAAAGTGAAATTTCAGAAAACGATCACTCAGTATTAGTGATCGTGATGGTGATAGTGATAGGGATAGCAGGAAACTCTGCGAACTGAACATCTAAGCGGCCGGTTACGCATCCATCTGGGGCGATATGCGGACGGACCCTGGTCTTTTGGCGAAAATCTGGTATAATGATTTTTCCGGCAACGCGAATCCATGAATCGCAACGATCGACGCGAAAAGGTGCAGACAACATGAGGCTGACCAGTTACCTGGATCGGAAACTTGTTTTTTGGGACCTGCAGGCCGACTCCAAGCAGGACGCCCTGGCCAAGATCGTCGCGCGCATGAAGGAGAACCAGGCGGTCGCCGATCCCGAGCCGGTTCTGGAGGAAATCTTCAGCCGTGAATCGCGCGGCGGGACCTCGCTGGGCAACGGCGTCGCCATTCCCCACGCCCGGGTGAAGGGGGTCGACCGGATCGTGATCGCCGCCACCCGGCTCGCAGCCGGCGTGAGCTTCTCCGAGGAAGACCGCATGCCGGTGCAGATCGTCTTTCTCGTCATCACTCCCTTGGAAAAGTTGAACGAGTACCTGAAGGTCCTGGCCGGACTGGCGAAGTTCATGAAGGACCGCAAGCTGCTCAAGCGCCTGTTCGCCGCCGGCTCGGCCGATGCCGCCTGGGAACTGTTCGCGTCGCTGGAACCGCGGGACGAGTAGTTTTCTTTTTTCTAGCCGGACGTCCCGGTTCGCCCGTTCTCTTGCTGACGTCTGCCGTCCGGGGTCTCTAGATCATTTGTTGTTCAACAATGCGCGCAGAAAAAAAACAAGAAAGAACAGGGCCGCTCCGGTCAGGACGATGGTGGCGCCGGCGGGCAGGTCGAGGGAAAAGGAGAGCAGCAGCCCGGCCAGTACCGTGACTTCGGCGATGACGACCGTCCAGACGCCGAGGGCCTTGAAGGAACGGCTGAAAAGCCGGGCAGTCGACACGGGGATGATCAGGATGGCGCTGACCAGGACGATGCCCAGCACGCGGATGCCCAGCACCAGCGAGCAGGCGAGCATGACGTAGAGGGCCGGCTCGTAAAGGCCGGGACGGATGCCGGCCAGGCAGGCCAGCTCGCGGTCCAGGGCCAGCAGCGTCAGCTGGCGGCGGCGGCGGGAAAGGAAGGCCAGGATGGCGGCGCCCAGGACCGCGATCAGGGCCAGGTCGCGGGGGCGGATGGCCAGGATGTTGCCGAACAGGTAGCCGATCAGCTCGGGCTGGTAGCCTTGGCGCAGGCTGATCAGGGTTACGCCCAGGGCCATGCCGCCGGTGAACATGATGCCGATGATCGAGTCGACCGGCAAACGGCTTTTCTTCTCCAAATAGTAGATCAGCAGCGCCAGAAGCGAGCTGAACAGCAGCGCCGCGACCAGCGGGTCGCGGTTCAGCAGCAGGCCGACTGCGGCGCCGGCCAGGGCGGCGTGGGCGACGCCGTCGCTGAAGAAGGCCATGCGCCTGAGGGTGACGTAGATGCCCAGGCGCGACAGCAGCAGGCCCAAAACCAGGCCGGCCAGCAGCGCCCGCTGCATGAAGGGCAGCTGCAGCATGTCAATCACGGCCCCCCCCCGCCGTGACCCCGTGGCCGTGGCTGCGCAGGTCGGCGTTTTCTCCGTACAGCCGGCGCAGGACGTCGGCGGTGAGCGCGGCCCGCGTCTCGCCGTGAG
>CAYXCX010000050.1:9245-10388 GCA_964463405.1 uncultured Clostridia bacterium | reverse complement strand
GCCCGCGCAAAACACCCAAGATGAGCCTGCCGCCCAAGGGTGATTGGCTTTTTTCTTTAAGACCTGATCTCGGAAAAGACAGGCAGGAAATGGAGATTAAAATGAAAAACGCAATCAGGTTTTATGAGGATCTGCAGGCTATCGGGACGGAGAATTACTACCGGACATCATTTATCGGCAATTGCCTTCATACCGATGGCGTTGAACTCATGTTTCAAAAACTATCATGCTATTGGCTTGGCGATGTGGTGGTTTCCTATTTGCCGTTTCTTGCCAAATCGAACGAATGCTTTTTCTCTGTCAAAGTCATCTTGAAAGAAAACAGGCATGCGGATTTTTCAATTGATGATGGAAATGGCAATTTGCTTGTCACCCAGGAAATCCCCTTTACCGATCTGAATGTAAACTTCAAATATAGATGAGCTCTTTCGCCAGAGCTGAATTCCATTGCCGCTCAGAAAGGAAAAAGTGAAAAATGAGGCCTTTCGAGCGCTTGCTGCTACCACTCCTAATTCGTTTAGATAATCAGTTCGTTGAGTTTCTTTCCAACACTAACACTAACACTAACACTAAGAGGCCGTTCATATATTCGTTCGAAGTTTCCTTGCTTTTGCCCTGCGCGCGAAGCGCGCGCCTCGTCACTTGTCACTTGTCACTGTTTCAGGTATAATTGGCCCCGGATGGCGGCGTAGCTCAGTCGGTAGAGCAGACGGCTCATATCCGTTATGTCGGGGGTTCAATTCCCTCCGCCGCTACTTTTTTCTTCTCCCCAGGGGGATGCCCGAAAGCGCATGAAGATCCTGTTCCCGCCGTTAAAAAACAATGTCGAGCGCCACGGCCTCATCCTGCCCGGCGACACGGTCATCCTCGGCTTTTCCGGCGGCAAGGACTCGGTTACCCTCGCCCTCCTGTTCCAGGAGCTGCAAAAGCACATTTCGTTCCGCCTGGTCGCGGCCTATTTCAACCACCGCCTGCGCACCGATGCCGGCGAGGAGGAGAACTGGGTGGGAGCTTTCTGCCAGGCCCATGGCATCGAACTGGAGACCGGCAGCCGTGACCTGAAACGGTTCAGGGAAGAGAACCGCCTGAACCTCGAGCATGCCGCCTCGCTCTCGCGCTACGATTATTTCGCTTCACTGGCCC
>CAYXCX010000050.1:0-9235 GCA_964463405.1 uncultured Clostridia bacterium | reverse complement strand
GCGTTTCCCCGGCGCCCGCGTGGCCACCGCCCACAGCCGTTCCTACCTGGCAGAGACTTTTTTCATCAAGCTCTTTCGCGGCAGCGGCCTCCAGGGGCTTTCGGCCATCTTCCAGAACAAGGAGAAAAAGATCATCCGCCCACTGCTTATCTTCTCCGAGGGGGAGATCCTGGCCTTCCTGGAGCGCAACCGCCTGGAATTTTACCAGGATCCGACCAACCTGCAGGATAATTTCCTGCGCAATCGCATCCGCCACACGCTCATGCCCGCGGCCAGGGCGATCGAACCCGAGGTCGAAGAAAGGATCTTCAAGACGGTACTGCTCATCCAGGACGAGTTCGACTTCTTCCAGAGCCTGGCGCACGAAATCCTGGAATCGCAGCTGCTTTTGGGAGCGATCCTGCCTGCCAAGGCCTTCAGCGGGCTGCACCCGGCCCTGGCCCGCCACCTGGCCCGCGAATACCTGCGCCGGGTCAAGGGCGACCTGCTGGGGGTCGGCTCCGAGCACGTCGCGGCCTTCCTGGAGAGCGTGGCGAGCGGGCGCGGCCTTTCGCTGCCGGGGCTGAACCTGAAGTTCGCCAAGGGCTGGATCTATCCGGAAAAATTCCGTATCAGCGATTACCGCTTGGAAATCCAAGCCACCGGGAATTGGGCCATTCCGGAGATCGGCCGCAGTCTGATCGTGAAAAAGGCCGCCCGCTTCCGCGTGCCAAGCGACAACCTCAGCATCACAGTTCCGGCGGCGAAACTGCGCTTCCCCCTGCTCATTCGCTCTGCCCGCAGTACTGACAAGTACCAGAAAATCCATTCGCCTTACAAGCAGAATGTATTTGAAATGATCCGCAGCTCGGGAGTGCCGGCAACGTTGCGCCGCCTGCGTCCGGTTTTGCAGAACGGCGACGGCGAGATCATCTGGGTCTGCGGCTCGTCCCTGGCCGCCCGCTTTGCCGCGACCCCCCGCGATACCGGCCCTTTCGTAGGCATCCGGCTCGCTCCCTGAGGCCGAACCCGCTTCTTATTTCCCGAAAACGATGTTGTTGTGGTCGCGGACCAGGTCAGCCCTGGACGCGATCGGCGCATGCCGGCGGCGCGCCTCGGCGTCGTAAGCCGCCTCGCCCCCGGCCGCCTCGATGACCTGCCGCCCCTTTTCGATCTGCTCGACGAAGCCCTGGTTAAAGCCGGGGATGGAACTTGGCAGCAGGCGGTCGAACAGCATGTGGGTGGAGTTCCTCATGCCCAGGGTCAGCGATTCGCGGGTGAACGAGGAGCCGGGGACCGGAAAGATCCACTGCCCGACCGACGTCTCGCCCAGGCGGGTGATGGGCAGGCCGGCCGCCGCCTGCCACTGCGGTCCCGAGCTGATGTCGGCGACAAGCCACTCGCCGCCGAGCCGCACCTCGCCCTCGCCGTGCAGCAGGAAGTTGCCCATGGCGTCGAACCATTTCTTGACCAGCGGCGCCCGGCGCAGCGACGCGGCGAACACGTCGTCCAGGCGGCTCAGGGCGCAGAAGCGGAAGCGCGCCGGGATCCCGGCGGCGCGGCAGAGGGCTACGAATACGGCGATCTTCTGCAGGCAGCTCCCGGTGCCGCGCCGCAGCGTGCTTTCCACGTCGTCCAATGCGACCATCTGCACCGTGATGTTCCTTTTGGTGAACTCGAAGGCCGCCTCGGCGAAATCCCGCTGGCTTCGCTCCAGGATCCCCAGCCGCTGGGCCATGGCCGTGACCAGGGGGCCGCGCGGGTCGCAGTAGAGGGTGGGGCGCAGGTACTTCTGCATGGAGCTGCGGTTGGCCATTCCCGGCTGGAACTCGGGCAAGCCGTATTTGCGCGGCGGCGCCGGGACGGGCTCGCTCGCCTGGCGGCGCCTGATCTCCCGGGCCAGGCCGCGGTTGGCCATCAGCACCCGGAACAGGGCCAGCGAGCTGGCCAGGTTCTGCCAGGCCAGGCGGGCCGGCGGCAGCATCTCCTTGTCCACGATCTCCCAGGGAGCGAGCATTCTAGCCCTCCTTGCTTGCGGATTCGGCGGCGGCCAGGCGGCGCAGCTCCTCGGCGCAGCCGCGCAGGCCGGCCTCGGCGAAGCGGTTCACCTCCGGGTCGAGCACCGGCCCGGGACGGTCACAGGCCGGGCAGCGCTCCAGCATGCGCGCCAGGTCGCCGGTGGCAATGAAGCCGGGGTAGCTGGTGGCGGCGGCGTCCAGGAAGGCGAAACGCCCCCAGCGCCCCGCCGGCAGCGGCCGGTCGTCCGGCCCCAGGACCATGGGGCGGAAATACTGGTGGGGGACATGCAGGAAGTGCCCCTCAGGGCAATGCAGCAGGCAGGCGTTGCTCTCGACCATGGCGTACATGTCGAGGCAGTTGCGGCCCGGAATGCCCAGCCCTTCCTCGACCCGGGCGCGGAAGTCGGCCAGCGCCAGGCGCTCGCCCTCGAAGTTCTTCCAGCCGCCGGCGGTCCCCACCCAGCCGCGCTCGGCAAAAGCGAAGCGGCGGCCCGCCTGGCGCAGGAGGTCGAGCACCTGCAGCAGGATGAAGGGAGCCCCGAAGAACATGACCTTGTCCCCGCGCCGGTCGCGCTCCTCCAGCCAGCCGGCGATGCCGGCGAGCATCCGCTGCCAGCGGCGGCGGGCGGCAAGGCGGACCAGGCGGCCGCGAATGCCGCCCTGGCCGCCCATGGCCAGGGCGATCAGCCCGGTGGTCACCCTGCGGTCGAGCGCCGGGCGCACGCTGCCCAGGACGTCGAAAAAAACCGCGCAGGCCCGGCCGGCGAAGAGGCGGGTCTTGCGCGGGTGGGGCATCAGCAGCGCGGCGTGCCAGTCGCGGTCCCAGAGGGGATAGGCCATGGCCACCACCGACTTGGCCATGGCGTACTGAGCGGCCAGGAACGTGCGCCGGTCGCGGGGGATGAAGGTGTGGCGGCCGCTGGTGCCGCTGCTGAACATCACCTCCATGCCGGCGGCGTTGAAGTCGGCCACCACGTCGTCCAGGCCCGGCCGGCTGCGGCGGATGACCACCCGCGGCAGCTCGCCGCTGACGATGTTGCCCAGCCAGAGGGCGAATTCCCTCCCCGCCGGATAGTCCTTGAAGAACGTGTGGGGCAGCAGGGGCGCCCGCTCCAGGTCCTCCGGCGCGCGCACCTGCTCGGGCGAGAATCCGCGCTCGCGGCAGAGGCGATGGTAGATCTTGTTCTCGGCATAGTGGCGCCGCAGGGAGTGGCGCAGGGCGTCGAGCTGCATGCGCAGCGCTTCGTCGTACGGGACGCGGAAAGGGTCGGCGGGGCCGTAGACCGCCTCCTCGACCGGGGTCCATTCCTTTTGCGGCGGGATGTAGCCGGCGAGCAACCGGTCGAAGCGGGCGAAGTAGGCGGCGCGCGCGGCTTCGCTCATCGTGGCGGATTCCCTGCGGCATCCTTGCGGCGCGGCGCATGCCGCGCCCCGCCGGCCGGCAAAGAGTGTTCTCTCATGGCGCTATTCTGCCCGAACGGAGCGGAAAGTCAACCGCCGGCCCGTTGCAAAAACGCCGCCGCTGATCTATCATGTCTGGCGCCATGCCCGAAAAACCTCTCCCCCAGGTCCTGAGCAAGCCGCACCTCTGGTGCTTCAGCACCTACTTCGCCGAGGGGTTTCCCTACTCCATGATCCGCTCGGTTTCGGCCGTGTTCTTCCGCGACCGCGGCGTCAGCCTGGAGGGGGTGGGGCTGACCACCCTGTTCGGCCTGCCCTGGATCCTGAAGTTCTTCTGGGGACCGCTGGTCGACGAGTTCGCCAGCAAGCGCCGCTGGCTGCTGGCCATGCAGTGGGCGCTGGCCGCCCTGATCGGCGCCGCGGCATTCCTGGCGCCGCTGCCGGCCGCCCCGCGCCTGGTGGCCATCCTCTTTTTCGCCGGCGCTTTCGTAGCCGCCACCCACGACATCGCCATTGACGGCTATTACCTGGCCGCCCTGGACAAGGAGGGGCAGACGCGGTTCCTAGGCTACCGCATCATGGCCTACCGCATGGCCATGCTGACCGGAACCGGCGTGATCGTGACCGTGGGGACGAATTTATCCTGGCCGCTGGCTTTCCTGCTGGCCGGCCTGCTGCTGGCCCTGCTGGCCGCCTTCCACTCCCTGCTCCTGCCCGAGCCCGAAAGCGAGCGGCGCCCCTTCGCGGCCATGCTCGGCCTGCTGGCCAGGCCGCGGGCCCTGGCGAGCGCCGGCCTGGCCGCGGCCCTGGTCGCGGCCCTGTACTTCCTCTTCAAGTCCCCGCTTTACGCCGGCTGGAAGCAGTCGTGGCCGCTGCTGGGCGAGCTGAGCTTCGCCCGCGCCGTGGGGCTGGGCCTTTTGCTGGCGCTGGCCCTGCTGGCCGCCTTCCGCTCCCGCCTGGCCGCCTTCCTGACCCGAGATCCCGACTCGTTCTACGGCCGCGCCTTCCTCACGTTCATGGAGCAGGAAAAAATCGGCCTGGTCCTGGCCTTCGTCATCCTGGCCCGCAGCGGCGAGTTCATGGTCAGCTCCATGGCCTCGGCCTTCGCCGTCGACCTGGGCATCAAGGAGCACTACGGCTGGATCGCCGGCGGCGTCGGCCTGCCCGCCTCGATCGCCGGCGCCCTGATCGGCGGCTGGGCCATTGCGCGCCTGGGGCTGAAGCGCGTGATCTGGCCCTTTCTGCTGGCTCAGAACCTGACCAACGTGGCCTATATGGCGCTGGCCGGCGGGCTGGCCCCCTACCTGGCCCTGAACACCGGCGCCGCCGTCCCCCGCTTCATCGGCGCCGGCAACCTGGTCCTGGCCGCCGGCGTCCACGGCTTCGACCAGTTCGCCAGCGGCCTGGGCACGGCGGTGCTGACCACCTTCCTGATGCGCATCTGCAAGATGGAGTTCAAGGCGGCCCACTTCGCCATCGGCTCGGGGCTGATGAGCCTGGGCGGCATCGTGGCCGGCGTCGGCAGCGGCTTCGTCGCCTCCTGGCTGGGCTATAGCGGCATGTTTCTGATAAGCTTCATCATTTCCATCCCGGGGATGGTTTTGTTATTCTGGGTACCCAGGAAATAAGCGAGCATACGTGACGCGTGACGCGCAACACGTGACGCGAAAGAACGGAACTCGGCGTAGGGTGTAGGGCGTAGGGCAAGAAGAATCCCAATTTCCAAAATTTTATCATGGATATTTTCGTTTTTTCAGTCACTTGGAAATTGGAGCTTGGTGCCTAAATATAATTTGGCGGTTGGAAATTAATTCTTACCTTACGCCCTCTGCCTTGCGCCTTATGCCGAGCTGCCGGCCCGCCGATCAATAGCGGAATATCATGTATATAATCAATGCTCCAACACTTGTCCAAAATATCCACTTGGCCGCTGCGGGCCGGGCCTTCTTCAGCCGATGCCAGCCCAGCGCCAGCGCTCCGGTGACCAGGATCAGGGCCAGGGCCATGGCCAGCACCTCGGGCCATGAGCGGGTCTTGCCGATCAGGAAGGCCAGGCTGTGGCCGAAGGGGCCGAAGAAACCGCCGAAGATGACGGCGATGTGGAAGGCGTAAGCCGGCAGCGACTCCTGGCCGATGCGCGTCACCAGCACCGGGCGCTCGCCGCTCCTCTCCCCCGTCCGCCACAGCAGGGCGAGGAGCATGACCACGATGCCTAGCTTGAGGAAAAAGAAGAGCGGCTTGGCAGGATTGAATGAGCCCGTGGCGACCGGTATGGCCGGCTGCAGAACGATGAGCAGGAAAACGGCAACCAGCGCGAACCCGGCGCAGGAGAGCAGGCGGAAAAAGCGATCTTCAGCCCCGTTGCGCCGGGCATCCTGCCATAGCCGGGAGACGGCCGCGCCCAGGAAGGCGTAGCCCATCCAGGGAAAGAGGGGGAACTGCGAATAGGGCAGGCGCTTCAGGTAGCCGGAAAAGGCCCAGGGCAGGTGCGACTCGACGGGAAGCGAACGGAGCAGCGGCGTCAGCAGCGAAACAACGGCGGCGGCAACGGCCAGAAAAACAAAGTAGCGCTCCCGGCGCCGCCAGAGCGGGATGAACAACAGCATGAGCAGCAGCGATACGGCGATGGCGTGCAGCACGTCGACGCCCCAGAAGATGTTTTTTTCGCCCCAATGCAGCGTGCGCTGCAGCTGGCGCAGGGAGAAGCGCGGCACGTGCAGCAGGTAGCCCAACAACAGGATCTGCAGGCAGCGCAGCAGCTGCTTCCAGAAGGCCCTGCCCGGGCGCAGGAAATCCTCCCACTTGCGCTCGGCGACTATGGCGAACGAAAAGCCGGCGATGAACAGGAAGGAGGGCGCGATCAGGCCGTTGAAGAAGTCGAGCGCCCTGTAGCCCGGCGAGGAGCGAAGCCCGTCATGCAGGAAGGCGTTGACCACGTGGGTCTCGACCATGAACAGCACGGCCCAGCCGCGGAACTGGTCTATGAAATGGAAGCGCCGCTTTTCGTCAGGCATGGGAACATCCTCGTGCGGAATTCATGAAACGGCATGGTAGCAAAAGGCAGCGCAACGCACAAGAAAATCTCTGGACGAACTATAAAAACGAACTTTTAGTGTTAGTGTTAGTGTTGGTGTTAGCAACGGCGATCGATGAACTCTTCAAACTCCTATAAAGATAAGCTCCTTTCCCCAGAGCTGCGATTACTGCCACTCTGTAAGGAAAAAGGAAAAAGTAAAAGAAAGAGGCCCTTCACGTGCTCGCTACTACCACTACCACTATCACTACCACTAATAGATCGTTGAGCTTCTTGCTAACACTAACACTAACACTAACACTAAGAGCTCGTTGAGTTCCCCTCCACTATTGATGCGTGCGCTGCAATATGATACACCCGTGCCATGGATCACGCGCGCGAAGACCGCCCGTTGCCTGCCGGCTTCCGGATGGTGCCGGTCAAGACCACCTACCTGGAGATGAAGGAGAGGCCGGCGGGCGGGCCCTTGCCGCGGCCGCCCGCATGCGAGGTGACGCGCTGGCAGCGACCGGGAATTGAGGAGTACAAAAAGCTCTTCGCCGCCGTGGGCGGCGCTTGGGGCTGGAGCGGCCGCCTGCTGCTTGCTGACGATGCGTTGCAGGAAGTGCTCGCCAGGGAAACGAACGAAGTTTATCTGCTCCACAGCTCTTGCCGCGTCGCCGGCTTTGCCGAGCTGGACCGGGAAACGCGCCAGGTGGAGATCGCCTATTTTGGCCTGCTGCCCGAGTTCACCGGCCGCGGGCTGGGAAAGTTCTTCCTGGACTGGACCGTGCGCCGGGCCTGGGCGGGAGGAGCGGAGCGCGTCCGGCTCCATACCTGCGAGTTCGACCATCCCCGGGCCCTGGCCGTCTACCTGAAGGCCGGCTTCGCCGCCTGCGGCGAAGCCAGCGAATGGCAGCCATACGCCGAGGATTTTTTGCGCCACCGCGGCGGCGGTTGAAATATTTTTCCCATGTGGTAGGCTGGGCATTCGCCAGCAGGAACGGAGAAGAATGGAAAAACGAAAAAGCGCCCGCTTCGACGTGTCGCGCGAGATGAAGGGCAAGTTGCTGAACGTGGTCAGCTTCGTGGCCAACAACATCAGCGCCGACGGGATCAACCTGGTCAGCAATTTCCAGCCGATGGTCGGCTCCACCTACACGATCTACCTGATCGGCCGCGACAACCGCCAGCAGGATTTCGAGATCGAGATCAGCCGCGCCGAAGTCGCCTCCCTTGAGAGCGCCGGGCAGGCGGCTTTGCCGCCAGGCCTGCACTTCTCCATCGGCGCCCGTTTCAAAAGCAACAGCGAAAAGCAGAAAGCGTTCCTGGCCTCCTTCATGGAAAAACGGCCGGCCGGGGGCGACGAGGGCTTCATCAGCCGCGACGACGTCAAGCCCGGCTCCTGACCTCCGCTGCGGCCATGGCCTGCGAACCCGTCGCGGCGATCATCCTGGCCGGGGGGCGGAGCCGGCGCATGCGCCGGGAAAAGCCGCTGCTGCCCGCCTGCGGCCGCACCCTGATCGAAGCGCTCATCGAGCAGGTCCGCCCCTGCTTCGACGCCGTCCTGGTCAGCGCCGGCGACCGGGCCAAGTTCGCCTTCCTGGGACTGCCGGTGATCGAGGACGAGGCGCCTGGCGAGGGACCGTTGTCCGCCATCCTGACCGCCCTGCGCGCCTCCCCCTGCCGCCTGAACTTCGTCATGGCCTGCGACATCCCCCATGTCAACATCCCCTTCCTGCAGCGGATGCTGGCCCTGGCCCCGCAAAACGAGATCGTGGTGCCGCGCTATCGCGACGGCAAGTTCGAGCCGCTGTTCGCCGCTTACGCCCGCTGCATCGCGCCGAAGGTCGCCGCGCAGCTGGCCGCCGGCGACCGGCGCATCTCATCGCTGTTCACCGCCTGCCGCACGGCGTTCGTCGCCATGGACGGCCAGGACTGGTTCCGCAACTTGAACACCATCGAGGAGTATCATGCGTATTTCCAGGACAGGAAAGGCCGGAAAGCCTAGAAGGCGCGAGATCGGCCTGGTCGAGCTGCCGGCCGAGACGCTGCTGTCGGTCGTGGCCGACGGCCGCCCGCTGGGCCGGCTGAGCTGCTCCCCCTTCGGCCGCCGCGAGCTGGCGCTGGGCTGGGCCTTCAGCCAGGGGGCGATCGACTCGGCCGCCGACCTGGCGGCGTTGCGCCTGGCCGGTGACCGGGCGCTGCTGCGCCTGAAGCCGGCCGCGGCCGCCCGCCTGGCCAGGCCGTTGCCCGGCCGCTTCACCGCCTGCTCCGGCGGCGATGTGCCCGAAGCCTGGCCGGCAGGCCCACCCCGCGTCTCCCGGCGCTTTGCGTTCACCCTGGAGCAGGCCGTCGGCCTGATGCGCCGCCTGCCCGGCCGCGCCGCCCGGTTTCGCCGCCACGGCGGCATCCACTGCGCCCTGCTCGCCGACATGGAGAAGGGGCGCATCCTGGCCGGCCGCGAGGACATCGGCCGCAGCAACAGCGTCGACAAGGTGATCGGCTGGGGACTGGCGCGGGGCGTCGACTTCGGCGGCTGCGCCCTGCTGACCACCGGCCGCGTCTCGGCCGAGATGGCGCTGAAATGCCTGCGCGCCGGCATCCCGTTGCTGGTGTCGCAGACCACGCTGACCACCCGGGCGCTGGATATCGCCCGCGCGACCGGATTGACGATCGTCGGCCATGTGCTCAAGCCCAAGCCCATACTAATAAATTACTAAGAACAAAAGCTCTTAGTGTTAGTGTTAGTGTTAGTGATAGTAATGGAAACAGCATGGAACGATCTAGTGAGGCCATAGGCCGCTGGTCACGATGACTTTTC
>CAYXCX010000049.1:10249-10505 GCA_964463405.1 uncultured Clostridia bacterium | reverse complement strand
GCGCCAAGGACATGTCCATGGAGGAAATGGAGCGGCGCATGTCGGAGCTGGGCGGCGCCATTCCCGACAAGATGCCCGAGGACGGGAGCCGCGACCACAACCTGCTGGAAATCGACTGATGACGCCCCACGCCGAAATCCGCCGCCTCTTCTACGAGTATTTCCAAAAACAGGGCCACCAGCGCGTCCTCTCCTCGCCGCTGGTCCCGGCCAAGGACCCCAGCCTGCTGTTCACCAATGCCGGCATGAACCAGTTC
>CAYXCX010000049.1:0-10239 GCA_964463405.1 uncultured Clostridia bacterium | reverse complement strand
GCGCGTCTCGGGCAAGCACAACGACTTCGACGAGGTGGGCCGCACCGACTTCCACCACACCTTTTTCGAGATGCTGGGCAACTTCTCCTTCGGCGACTACTTCAAGGAGGAGGCCTGCGCCTTTTCCTGGGAGCTGCTCACCCGCCATTACGGCCTGGACCCCGAGCGGCTGTGGGTCACCGTCTTCCGCGAGGACGACGAGGCGTTCCGCATCTGGGAGGAGCGCATCGGCGTGCCGCGGCCGCGCATCCGCCGCCTGGGCGAGAAGGACAATTTCTGGCAGATGGGCGACACCGGCCCCTGCGGCCCCTGCTCGGAGATCCACTACGACCGCGGCCCGGGCTTCGGCCCCGCCGAATTCGCCGACGGCAACCGCCGCTTCGTCGAGATCTGGAACCTGGTGTTCATGCAGTTCAGCCGCGGCGCCGACGGGACGCTGCGGCCGCTGCCCGCCCCCTCCATCGACACCGGCATGGGCATGGAGCGCCTGGCCGCCGTGCTCCAGGGCGTGGCCAGCAACTACCGCACCGACCTGTTCGCCCCCATCCTCGAGCGCGCGGCCGAGCTGGCCGGCGCCGACCGCGAGGACCCGGCCCTGCAGGTCGACCTCAACGTCGTCGCCGACCACGTCCGCGCCCTGACCTTCCTGATCGCCGACGGCATCCTGCCGGCCAACGAGGGGCGGGGCTACGTGCTGCGCCGCCTGCTGCGCCGCGCCGTGAAGCACGGCAAGTCGCTGGGGCTGCCGTCGCCGGCGCTGCACAAGCTGAGCGGCCGGGTGGTGGAGGTGATGAAGCCCTTCTACCCCGAGCTGGAGCCGGCCCGCGATTTCATCGCCCGCGTGGTCGCCATGGAGGAGGAGCGCTTCCAGCGCACGCTGGCCAACGGCCTGAAGGTCTTCGACGACCTGCTGCAGGAGGCCCTGGCCGCCAAGCGCGGCCAGCTGGCCGGCGCCGACCTCTTCCGCCTCTCCGACACCTACGGCTTCCCCCTGGACTTCGCCCGCGACCTGGCCATGGAAAAGGGGCTGGCCATAGACGTCGAGGGCTTCGAGCGCGCCCTGCAGGACCAGAAGCAGCGCTCGCGCCTGAGCCTGAAGGAAAAGCGCCGCGAGGCCGCCTCCCTGCCGGGGATCGAAAAGCTGGCCAGCGAATTCGTCGGCTACGACGACCTGGAGGCCGAGGCCAGGCTGCTGGCGGTCTATGGCGACGGCCGCCGGCTGGACGTCCTGGAGGCAGGCCGCCAGGGGATCCTGGTCTTCGACCGCTCCCCCTTCTACGCCGAGAGCGGCGGCCAGGTGGGCGACAGCGGCCGCGGCCGCGGCAGCGAGGCGTATTTCGAGGTAGACGACGCCAAGAAAGCCCCGGGCGGCGCGATCCTGCACCAGGCGCGCGTGCTGGAGGGAAGCCTGAAGCCGGGCGACCGCCTGCGCCTGGAGGTCGACGCCGTCCGCCGCCGGCAGATCGCCGTCCACCACACGGCCACGCACATGCTGCACGCCGCCCTGCGCGAAGTCCTGGGCCTGCACGTCAAGCAGGCCGGATCGCGGGTCGGCCCCGACAAGCTCCGCTTCGACTTCAGCCATTTCGCCCCGCTGACCCCCGAGGAGCTGAGCCGGGTCGAGCGCGAGGTCAACGAGAAGGTGCGCGAAAACCTGCCGGTGGCCAAGCGCAGCCAATCCTACGAGGACGCCATCCGCTCCGGCGCCATGGCCATCTTCGAGGAGAAGTACGGCGACACGGTGCGCGTGGTCTCCCTGGGCGATTTCTCGCGCGAGCTCTGCGGCGGCACCCATTTGCGGGCGTCGGGCGAAATCGGCCTGTTCAAGATCGTCGGCGAAAGCTCGATCTCCTCGGGCGTCCGCCGCATCGAGGCCCTGGCCGGCGAGGCGGCGGCGCTGTACGCCGAGCGCGGGCTCTCGCTGCTGCAGAAGCTCCTGTCCCATTTCGGGCAAAAGCCCGAGGGGCTGTTCGAGCACCTGCAGGCCCTGGAAGCGCGGGCCCGCGAGGGGCAGAAACGCCCGCGCCAGGGGGCGGCCGGCCCGGCCGCGCCCGGCAGCCCGGCCGCGCCCGACGCCGCCTCCCTGCTGCGCGCGGCGCCGCTCGCGGCCGGCGTGCCGCTGGTGGTCGCCTTCCTGCCCGGGGCCGACCGCGAAGCGCTGAACGCACTGGCTGACGAGATCCGCAACCGCGGCCGCGGCGTGGCCGTGCTGTTCGCCAACAGCGAAGCCGGCGGCGAGGGCGCCAGCGGCCGCTCGCTGGTCGTGGCCGCGGTGCCCAAGGCCTTGACACCCCGTTTCGACGCGAATATAATCGTAAAAAAGGTCGCACCCATGATCCGCGGCAAGGGCGGCGGCCGCAGCGATTTCGCCCAGGCGGGCGGCGAACCGATCGCCGATCCCCAGGAGCTGAAAGAGCGCATCGGCCGCCTCCTGCAGGAGGGCCATGAAGCGTAGCCTCGTCGTGTTCTGCGGCGCCTGGCTGGCCGGCGGCATGCTGTTCGCCGGGCTGGTCGTCCGCCAGGACAAGAACGGCCGCATCCTCCTGACCAACACCCTGGACCGCTCCGGCGCCGACCGCCGGGGCGTTTCCGTCCTCGCCCCGTCCCGCTCCTTCGCCGTCCCCCTGCAATACAAGGAAAAGATCGAGACCCTGAGCCAAAAGCACGACCTGCGCCAGGACCTGGTTTTGGCCGTGGCCCGGGCCGAGTCGAGCTTCAACCCGCTGGCCGTCTCGCCCAAGGGGGCGGTGGGCATCATGCAGCTGATGCGCGAAACCGCCCGGCAGTACGGGGTGATCAACCGCTACAACGCCCACGAGAACATCGAGGCCGGGGTGCGCCACCTGAAATACCTGTACGAAAAATACGGCGGCAGCCTGCCCCTGACGCTGGCCGCCTACAACGCCGGCGAGGAGGCCGTCAGCAAGTACGGCGGCGTCCCGCCCTACCGCGAAACGCGGAATTACGTCCGCCGCGTCCTGTCCATGATGGGGCTCCACGCGCCCGCCGCTGCCGCGGCGAAGCCGCGGACACGGATCTACAAGGTCACCACTGCCGACGGCAAGACCATCATCACCGACACGCTGCCCTCCGAGACCGGCGGCCGTTTCGAAGTGATCCAGTAGGGTGGACCATTGCCCGAGCGCCGCTCTGAAGCCCCCGCCGGCCTGGCCCGGAGCGTGCTCCTCGGGGGCGGCGCCGCCGGGCTGCTGTCGATCTTTCCCGTCCTGAACCTGCTCAACCTCTTTTTCATGCTGTGGATCGTGCTCGGCGCCGGGCTGACCGTCCGCCTGCTCACCCGCGCCAACCCGCGGCTGCGCCGCGGCGACGCGCTGCTGGCCGGCGCCCTGAGCGGCCTGGTCGCCGGGGGCATGTTCGCCCTGCTCGGCCTCGTTTCACTCGCCGGCATGACCGAGGAAGCGTTCGAGCGCGCCCTGGCCGCGGCCCGCGCCGCCGCGCCTTTTTTGGCCGACGGCCAGGCCGCCGCCTTCGAGTCCGGGCCGTTCAAGGCGGTGCTGGCCCTGGCCCTGGCCGTCTTCCTGCTGCTGGCCATCGTTGCCGGCGGTTTGGGCGGCCTGGCCGCGCGCCGGCTGCTGCGCCCGGCGCCGCCAGACGGGCAATGAACAAAGTCCACGTCATCGTCAACCCCTTTTCGGCCCACGGCCGCACCGGACGGCGCTGGACCGCGATCCGCGAAGCCATCCGCGCCCATTTCCGGGAGTTCAAGTTCACCTTCACCGAGAAGCCGCTGCAGGCGACCGAGATGGCCCGCGAGTTTCTGCGCCAGGGGTTCGACTTGCTCATCGGCGTGGGCGGCGACGGCACGCTGAACGAGATCAGCAACGGCTTCTTCCACGCCCGCTCGGGGCGGGCCATCAACGAGGACGCCGCGGTGGGCATCATCCCCTCGGGCACCGGCTCCGACTTCATCCGCTTCATGAAGGTGCCCGGCGACTTCGAGAAGTCGGCGGCGCGCATCAAGAACTCGGCCAGCCGCCGCATCGACATCGGCCGCGTCACCTTCTCTGGCGGCGGCGAGGAGCGCCGCCGCTATTTCATCAACGTCGCCGACTTCGGCCTGGGCGCCGAAGTGATCCGCCGCATCGCCGCCGGCGGCGCCCGGCGCCGCGGCGCCCTGACCTACTACCGCGGCCTGCTGTCGGCCATCCTGCGCTACCGCAGCAAGCCGGTGCGCCTGTCGGTCGACGGCGGCCCGCCGCTGGCGGGCGAATTCCTGATCGGCGCCGTAGCCAACGGCCGCATCTTCGGCGGCGGCATGGTCATCGCCCCGCACGCCGAGCCCGACGACGGCTGGCTCGACCTGGTGCTCATCGAGCCGATGAAGCGCCTGGAAATCCTGGCCAATTCCCGCCTCCTCTACTCCGGCGCCATCGGGAGCAACCCCAAGGTGCGCATGCTCCGGGCCAAGACCATCCAGGTGGAGTCCAGCGAGGAAGTGCGCATCGAGTACGACGGCGAGCTCGGAGAAACCCTGCCCGCCGAATTCGCCGTCATGGAAAAGGCCCTGAATTTCCGTGTCTAGGGCGAGCTGGGCATCCCGGCGCGGGCGCAGCCTGCTCATGCTGCTGGCCCTGCCGCTGCTCTGCGCCTGCGGGCGGCGCGAACAGGCCGGTGCCGGCGGCGCCGGCCGCCCTGCCCCGCACCCCCTGCTGAAGGCGATCATCGTCCCCCAGCCCCGCTCGCTGCTGCCCCACGAGGGCTTCTTCTACGTGGAGGGCCAGTTCAGCGACGCCATCTTCAGCAATCTGGTCTACGCCGACCACAAGGGCAGCCTCACCCCGGAGCTGGCCGAGCGCTGGGAAGTCTCCGCCGACCACCGCGCCTATACCTTCCACCTGCGCCGCGGCGTCCGCTTCCACGACGGCCGGCCCTGCGGCGCGGCCGACGTGCGCTTCACCCTCGAGAACCTGATCGCCAGGACCCGCGGCCAGTTCGCCGAGGTCCGCTACATCGAGGGCCACGAGGACTTCCTGGCCGGGCGCGCCGAGCACGTGCGCGGCATCCGCATCCTGGACGCGCACACGCTGGAAGTGCGCCTCAACGCCGAGTTCAAGTTTTTTCTGCCCTTCTTGGCCGCCGAGTACACGGCGGTCATGCCCGAAAACTTCGCCGGCGCCAGCGAGGCGGAGTTCCGCTGGCGGCCTCTGGGAACCGGGCCCTACCGCTTCGCCGGCAGCGAGCCGCGCGAGGTCGGCGGCCGGCGTTACAGCGTGCTGCGGCTGGAGCGCAATCCCCATTATTTCGCCGCCGCCGGCAACGTGGAGGCCATCGAATTCTACGCCAGCAACACCGCCATCACCGACGCCGAGACAGCCCCGTTTGACCTGGTGTTCGTTTCCGACAGCGAGGCGCTCCCCTGGTCGGAGCGCTCCGGCCTGACGATCTGCAACTCCTCCCCCAGCATCCTGAATTTCCTGGTGCTGAACCCGGAAGAGAACGAGTGGCTGCGCCAGCGCCAGGTGCGGCAGCTCGTCTCCCTGGCCATCGACCGCGAGGAACTCGTGCGCGAGGTCTTCCAGAACCAGGCCCTGCCGGCCCACTCCATGATGCCGTTCGGGCTGCTGGGGCACAATCCCTATCACCGCCTGGACGGCTCGCGCGCCGCCGCGCTGCGCGCCGAGCTGCCGCCGGGGCGCATCCCCCTGTCGCTGCTCACCGTGGCCAAGGACAAGCGCGGCCGGGTGGGCGAAGTGCTCCGCCGCCAGCTGGAGCGCGCGGGGTTCGACGTCCGCCTCACCGTCATGCAGGACCAGTTCGAATACTACACGCGCGGCATTCGCGAAACGGGCGGCGCCGTGGTCATGGGCGGCATCCCCGACTACCCCGCCGCCTTCCACTTCCTTTCGCACCTGGTGGAGCCGAACGGGTATTACAACCCCCGCCGCTTCGCCCTGCCCGGGCTGCAGGCCAAGATCGAGACCCTGCCCGGGCTGGACACGTTGGGCGAAACGCGGCTGCTGGCGGAGATCGGCGCCGAACTGGAGGGCGAGGCGCTGTACATCCCCCTCTACCACTACTCGAACTTCATCGCCGTGCGCCGGCACGTCCGGCCCATCACGTTCAAGTACGGGGAGGTCGCCGACCTGGCCCGCCTGGAGGTCATCCCATGAACCCGTCGCTCAGCCGCATCAAGGATTCCCTGCTGGCCGGCCAGCCCATCGTCCAGGTCGTCTCCTTCGAGGAGAAGCGCGTCGAGGGCTTCCTCAGGAAGCTCTGCCAGCAGACCCTCAAGAGCCAGAATTACTACTCCTGGGACAGCCGCAACGGCCTGCTCCAGGGCGAGGCGCCCCTGGCCGACAGCCTGGCGCCGGGCCGGGCGCTGGACCTGGCGCTGGCGGCGCGCGAGCCGGCTTTCTTCGTCTTCCGGGACCTGACCCCCCGCCTGCGCGACTCGCTGGACCTGGTGCGCCAGGTGCGCGAATGCTACCTGCAGTTCAAGAACAGCCGCAAATTCCTCTTCCTGCTCTCGCCCGACGACACGCTGCCGGCCAGCCTGAAGAAGGAGGTCGATGTCGTCCATTTCGAGCTCCCCGACTACGGGGAGCTGGAAGCGCTGTTCGCCCGCTTCCTGGAATCGCTGGCCAAGGCCGGCGCCCGCCTGCAGCTGAGCGACGAGGAAAAGCGCAGCTTCGTCACCGCCGTCCAGGGGCTGACGCTCGACGAGGCGACCAAGGCCTACATGAAGGCCTTCCAGGGGCAGGCCAGCGTCCACATCGGCCTGATCGAGAAGATCCATTACGAAAAGAAACAGCTGATCCTGAAGGAGAACGTGCTGGAGTACTTCACCCACGTCCTGACCCTGGACGACATGGGCGGGCTCGACAAGCTGAAGGACTGGCTGCTGAAGAGAAAAAAGGCCTTCTCCAAGGAGGCGCGCGAATTCGGGCTGGACAAGCCCAAGGGCATCCTGACCATGGGCGTGACCGGCTGCGGCAAGAGCCTGGCCTCCAAGATCATCGCCACGCTGTGGAACCTGCCCCTGTTCCGCATGGACATGAACCTGGTCTACTCGGGCATCGCCGGGCCGCCCGAAGACGTCTTCGCCCGCTCGCTGAAGACCATGGATTCCGTGGCGCCGGCCATCCTGTGGATCGACGAGATCGAGAGCGGCATCAGCGACAAGACCGCCGACAGCTCCTCCTCGCGCATCCTCGGCTACTTCCTGACCTGGATGCAGGAGCACACGTCGGAGATCTTCATCGCCGCCACGGCCAACCGCATCGACCTGCTGCCCGCCGAGCTGCTGCGCCGCGGCCGCTTCGACCAGATCTTCTTCATCGACCTGCCCACCCGCCGCGAGCGCGAGGAGATCTTCAAGATCCACCTCAAGAAGCGCGGCAACGATTTGGGCGATTTCAACATCCCCCAGCTGGCGCAGATCACCAAGAACTGGTCGGGATCGGAGATCGAGCAGGTGATCATCTCCGGCATGTACGAGGCCTTCGCCGACAACCGCAAGCTGAAGGAGGACGACTTGTTCGTCATCTTCGGCTCCTCGGTGCCGCTGGCCACGACCATGGAGGAGCAGATCAAGAAGGTGCGCAGCTGGGCCCACAACCGCGCCGCCCGTGCCAGCAGCGACAAGGAATACTAAAGGGCTCCAGGGAAGAAAAAGGGCAAGGCAGAGGCAAGAGCCTGTGATTGGATCTCATGCCCCCGGGGGCATCGGCCGCCTTAGCGGCGAAGTCGGCAAACCTTGCGGCGGATCAGCGTCGCCTGGTAGGCGGCGCCGAAGCCGTTGTCGATGTTGACCACCGAGATGCCGCCGGCGCAGGAATTGAGCATCGACAGCAGCGCCGACAGGCCGCCAAAGTGGGCGCCGTAGCCCACCGAGGTGGGGACGGCGATGACCGGGGTGGCGGTGAGCCCGGCCACGACCGACGGCAGCGCGCCCTCCATGCCGGCCACGGCGATGACGACCGCGGCCCGCTCGAGGCGCGACCGCAGCGCCAGGACGCGGGCCAGGCAGGCGATGCCCACGTCGTATTCCTTGTCGGTGGGATTCCCCAGGTAGCGCGAGCACACGTAGGCCTCTTCGGCCACCCGCTCGTCGGAGGCGCCGGCCGAGAGGACCAGCACCCGGCCGCTGCCGCTGGGCCTGGGGAAAGCCCCGGAGGCGACGATGGCGGCGGCGGCATGGTAGCGCAGCGCGGGAAAATCGGCGCGCAGGGCCTGGAAGCGCTCGGGATCGACGCGGGTGACGAGCAGCTCCTCGCCCACCTCGGCGAACTTGGCCACGATGCGCCGCAGCTGGGCCAGGCTCTTGCCGGCGCCGAAGACGACCTCGGGGACGCCGCGGCGCAAGCGGCGCTGGAAGTCGAGCTTGATCTCCCCCTCGGCGCTGTAGGGAAAATCGGCCAGATAAGCCAGGAATTCCCGCTCCGAGATTTCGCCGCGCCGCAGGGCCCTAACCCTGCGCTTCAGGATTTCCGTCATGGGCGGCGGCGGGCTGCGGGGCGCGCTCGCCGCCGGGGGCGGAGCGCAGCCGCTCGCGGTACTTGCGCTGGCGCTGGAACAGGGGGTGGGGGCGGTAGGGGAACTTCACCGTCTGCGGGTCAACGCCGATGACGTTCTGCCAGCGGTTGTTGCCCAGGCCGGCCTGGTAGGCCAGCTCCAGATAGGGAATGTCTTCCGGGCTGAAGCCCATCACGTGGGTGGCCAGGGCGTCGGCGGCCACGGCGTCCTCCGAAGCGACGGCGAAGCCATGGAACACCGGGCTGCCCTTGATGGGCCCCTTGCCCTCCATGCCGTAGAGGCCGTCGATGAGCACCAGCGAGGGCTGGATTTCCTTCAGCAGGGCGACGAAGTTGCGGTTGGCAAAGCGCACCAGCTGGAAGTAGCGGTCGCTCTGGGAAAAATTGATGCGCTTCATCTCCTGGGCCGAGGCGCCGAACATCAGCACCCGCTGCTCGGGCTTGACAAAGCCGACCAGGTTGGGAACGGAGAGCGAGACCGGGAATATGTTGTGGGTCTTGGGCGGGACCACCGAGACCAGGTAATCGGCGGGAAAGCGGCAGAACTGCAGCGGACGGGGCCCGCTTACCGTCTCGACCTCCAGGGTGTGCTCGTGGGGCAGATCGTCCAGGTTGCAGAGCTGCGCCCCCTGCAGCTCGACCTCCTTGTACTTGAATTTGTAAAAGATGTCCCAGGTGGTCTTGGCCGAAAAAAAGGCGCCGTCCGAACCCTCGACGACCGAGATCTGCCCGACCGCGAAGCGCTCGCGCAGGTGGTGGATGAGCGACTCCACCGTCTCGTAGTGGGTGTTGGCGTAGATCTCCTTGGCTCCCGACAGGTTGATCTTGATGGCCACGCGGTCGCCGGCGCGCAGCGAGAGGAAGGGGGCGATGTGCTCCATGAGCTTGGGAACGAACTCGTTTTGCTTGGTTTCCTTGATCAGGACGATCTCTTTGCGCTTCATATTCGGGTGAAGAGGATTATATCACCATTAAAAAAGAAATCAAAACCGGGAGGCGGGCCGGCTCAGTGAGGGCGGAGGGCAAACACCAGCAGGAACGCGGCCCAAAAGAGGAGGAACCCCCAGCGCCACAGGCGCGGCCGCCGCCGCTTGAGCCAGCCGTACAGGAGGGCCAGGGCGAACACGGCCAGCTGCACAACCAGGAAGAGCAGCAGGGCCGGAGCCACGGTGAGCGAGTCCTGGAACCGCGGGCTCAGGCCCAGGCCGAAGGCCGAGCCGAAAATGACGAACAGGTGCAGGACGTAGACGAAGAGCGATTCGCTGCCGGCCCTTTTGAGCAGGTCCAGGAAGCGGCCGCCGCGGCGCAGCAGCCAGGCGCACAGCCACAGCAGCAGGAAGATGCCGCCCGCCTTGTTGAGGTTGCCGCGCAGGCTGAGCTCGGCACGGACGATGCCGGTGCGCGGCAGCAGGAAAAACCAGGGAAAAGACAGAAGGCCGGCGGCCAGCAGCAGCCGGAAAAAATGGCCGTGGCCCAGACGCACGTAGAGAAAGGCGGCCAGGACGCCGGCGCAAAGGAAGCCCAGCCAGGGGAAAAGCGGGAACAGCGAAACGCGGTAGTCAAAGTAGGGATCGAGGAGCGGATGCAGCCGGATGTCCTTGACCGCGTCGGGCAGCAGGAAGAACAGGGCTCCGGCCAGGGCCATGGCGGCGGCCAGCTTCGGCTCGCTCTTCAGCAGCGTCGCCAGCAGCGTGAACAGCAGAGTTTCGAGAGTTCGAGGGAGCCGTATAGGTTGGTTGCACCG
>CAYXCX010000048.1:0-10528 GCA_964463405.1 uncultured Clostridia bacterium | reverse complement strand
CCAAGGCCATGCTGATCAACGGCTACTCCTCGTCGGGCGGCGACGCCCTGCCCTATTATTTCCGTAAAAAGCAGCTGGGGCCGCTCGTCGGCACGCGCACCTGGGGCGGCCTGATCGGCCTGTCGGGCAACCCCGACTTTGTCGACGGCGGCTCGCTCAGCGTGCCCACCTTCGGCTTCGTCGACGCCGAGGGGCGCTGGGCGGTGGAGGGCGAGGGGGTGGCCCCGGACGTCGAGGTGATCGACCTGCCCGAGCGGGTGGCCGCCGGGCGCGACCCGAGCGTCGAAAAAGCGGTCGAGCTGCTGCTGGAGCAGCTGCGCAAGCAGGCGTCGCAGAAGCCGGCCATGCCCGCCGAGCCCGACCGCTCCGGCTGGATCGAGACCCGCCGGGACTGAGCCCGCGGCGATGCCGTTTTTTCGGGCCGATGGTTGACAGCGCGGGCGAAATGGGTGACAATATGTCCTGGGCAGGGTCTGCCTTCCGCAAATACAATCCCCGATGGTGAAAATGGAAAAGAAACTGTATTCGGTCATTGCCGGCACGGGGTCGCACATCCCCGAGCGGCGCGTGGTGAACGGCGATTTCCTCGGCCGGGTCTTCTTTGACGGCAGCGGCCAGAAGCTGAAAAAAGGCAGCCAGGAGACGATCGACAAGCTCGCCGAGATCACCGGCATCCGCGAGCGGCGCTACGCCGAGGACAACCAGACGGCCTCCGATCTGGCGCACCTGGCCGCCGTCGACGCCCTGCAATCCTCCGGCATCGACCGCGAGTCGCTGGACTACGTCATTGTGGCCCACAACTTCGGCGACGTGCGCCAGGGCAACGTCCGCTCCGACTTCGTCCCCTCGCTCGCCTCGCGGGTCAAGCACAAGCTGAAAATCGCCAACCCCCGGACCGTGGCCTACGACCTGCCCTTCGGCTGCCCGGGCTGGCTGCAGGGAGTGATCCAGGCCGACTATTACCTGCGCTCCAGCGACGCCAAGCGAGCGCTGGTCCTCGGCGCCGAGACCCTCTCGCGCATCTACGACCCCGCCGCCCGCGACAGCATGATCAACGCCGACGGCGCCGGCGCCGTCATCCTCGAGGCGCGGGAAAGCGCCACGCCGGTAGGCATCCTGGCCCATGCGGCGCGCACCGACGCCATCGAGCACGCCTACATGCTGTGGATGGGCAAATCGTACGACCCGGAGCACGCCGGCGACGAGCTCTACCTGAAGATGGACGGCCACAAGCTTTATGAATACGCGCTGAAAACGGTGCCGCTGGTGGCCAGGGAGAGCGTCGAGAAAGCCGGGCTGACGATCGCCGACATCCGCAAGGTGCTGATCCACCAGGCCAACGAGAAGATGGACGAGGCCATCCTCAAGCGCCTGTACAAGATCTGCGGCGGCGAGTACCGGCCCGAGATCATGCCCATGATCATCTCCTGGCTGGGCAACAGCTCGGTGGCCACCGTGCCCACGCTGCTGGACCTGCTGCTCAAGGGCCGGCTGCCGGGCCACGCCGTCGCCTCCGGCGACGCCGTCGTCCTGGCCTCGGTGGGCGCCGGCATGAACATCAACGCCGCCGTCTACCGCCTTCCCTGAGGGATTGACAACCGCCTTCTTTTGTACCAGAATGACGCCACTCCTGGCGTGAAGCCAGCCGAGGCTTGAAGTCAAAAAATTAAGGAGAACCAACCATGGGAACCAAGGGAAAAGAGATCGTGGGCGTCAACGTCGAGGAGCTGGTCAAGATGCTGAACAAGGCCTATGCCGACGAGTGGCTGGCCTACTACCAATACTGGGTCGGGGCCAAGGTGGCCGTCGGCCGCATGCGCGGCATCGTCGCCGGCGAGCTCGAGGAGCACGCCGGCGAGGAGCTGAATCACGCCGTCATGCTGACCGGGCGCATCATCACCCTGGGCGGCACGCCGCTGCTGACCCCGCAGGACCTGCTCAAGGAGTCGGGCTGCGGCTACGACGCCCCCAGGAACCCCGACACCAAGAAGCTGCTGGAGCAGAACATCAAGGGCGAGCAGTGCGCCATCATGACCTACAAGAAGATCCTCGACTTCGTCACCGGCAAGGATCCCGTCACCCAGCGCATCATCCTGGAGATTCTCGAGGACGAGATCGAGCACGAGGAGGACCTGGAGGCGCTGCTGGCCGACCTGGCCGTCCCGGCCAAGTAGGCCCATTCTTCGCTTTCCGGGTCCGGGCCGGCCCGGCTGAGGCGTGGGCCGCCCGCCCTGGGCTGGAGGCTCCATGATGCGCACCCTGCGCCGGGCGCTGTCTGAACCCTATCCCTTCGAACCGTCGGAATTCTCGCCGCTGCTGTACGCCCTGGCAACCGGCCTGTTCATTTATCTCTTTTTCGCCGTGTTCCAGCCGCTCGGCTTCTCGCTGCTTCCCGCCGCGCCGCGCCGCGTCCTCTTCGCCGGCTACGGGCTGGTCACCGCCCTGGCCATCGTGGCCAACGGCCTGCTGTTGCCGCGGCTGCTGCCCGGCCTCTTCCGCGAGGAGCGCTGGACCCTGGGCCGCCAGCTCCTGTGGTCGGCCTGGATCACCCTGACCGTCGGGCTGGCGGCGTACGCCCTGTCCGCAGCGGTGTGCGCCCGCTTCGGCCTGCCGGCTGGCTGGGTGCGGCCGCAAACCATCGTGCTCGACACCTTCCTGATCGGCATTACCCCCGTCACCGTCATCCTCCTGGCCAACGCCTCCCGGCTGCGGCGGCGCAACGCCGCCGTCGTTTCCGAGGCCAACCGCCTCCTGGGGCAGCCCCCGTCCGCCGCCGACGCCTCACTCGTGGCAATCGTGGCCGAGAACGGCAAAGACCAACTGCGCCTGCCCCTGGGCGAACTGCTCGCGGTCCAGTCCGAGGAGAATTACATCCGCGTCCATGTCGCCGCCGGCGCCTCGCCGCCGCCGCTGCTGCGCAGCAGCCTGGCCAGGGTGGAAAAGCAGCTGCGCCCCCTTTCCCCCCTCCTGTTCCGCTGCCACCGCGCCTGGATCGTCAACCTTTCGCGCATCGCCCGCGTCGAGGGCAACGCCCAGGGGCTGAAACTCTCCCTGTCGGGAGGCAACGCCATGGTGCCGGTGGCCAGGCGCTACATCGGCGAGTTCCGCCGCGTCCTGGCGGCGCGCTAGCCCTTTTTCCTCCGGCTTCTTGTCCCCCGTCACAAGGGCTTGCCCCCCGTCCCAAGACCCCTTTACAGCCGCGCCGGCCGTGCTAGGGTGGCGGCAAGGAGGAATCCATGAACCCCATTTCCGGCAACCGATCGTTCGTCAGACTCGCGGCCTGGGCCGCGATGCTGGCCGTTTCCGACCTGCCCGACATCCTGCTGGCCTGGCTGGGAGTCGCCGCGCCGTCCTGGATGTTCTGGGCCAAGGCCGCCTTACTGGCCGCGTTTTTCGTCACGACCCGGGTGCGCAGGACCCTGCGGCCGCTCTGGCAGTATGCCCTGGCGCTATTCACTCTCTTCCTGGCCCTGGGGCTGACCTCGCTGCTGCGAGGGACGGCCTGGTTCCAGGTTCGCTTCCATTATCAGGGAGTTCCCTTTTTCAAGGGCTACGCCGCCCTGATGGTCCTCGACATCCTGGTCGCTTTGGCGGTGCTGGCCGTCCTATGGCTCATGAAGCGCGACCGCCGCGCCTTCTTCCTGGCCCGCGGCGACATGGCTGCGCCGATCGCCCCCATCCGCTGGCTGGGGATCGGAGCCGGGGAGTCGTGGCGGAAATTCACCTGGATCTTCGCCGGCATCGCCGCCCTGGCCGTTGCCGCGCCGACATTCCTCGCCGCCGCGCCTGCGGCCGCGACCCTGCTGCGCGCCCTCCCCATGCTGCCGGCCGCCGCGCTGCTGGCGGCGGTCAACGCCTTCACCGAGGAGGCGTATTTCCGCTGCAGCCTCCTCTCCACCCTGCACGGGGTCATCGGCAGGGGGCACACGCTGGCGCTCATCCTGGTTTTTTTCGGCCTGAGCCACTGGCTGTATGGCTCTCCTGGCGGCCTGGTCGGCTTCGCCATGACCGGCTTCCTCTCCTGGATCATGGCCCGCAGCATGCTCGAGACGAAGGGCATGCTCAGCGCCTGGGCCATCCATTTCTTCCCCGACGTGGTCATTTTCTTTTCGTACGCAATGGCCTTTGCAAAATGAGCTATCGTGACGCGTCACGAGGGTTCGTCACGTTCAGGCGTTATCGGACAGGATGTACTCCTTGCGCTCGAAGATCAGGATGCCGATCAGGAGGAACAGGGCGCCGCTAACCAGCAGCGTGAGCGTCGACTGCAGGGGCGGCGACGGCTGCAGCTGGAAGGCGAGGAAGGAGTCCTGCCGCGGCGGCATGGGCAGCAGCGACTTGACCCAATGGGCGATGGTGAACTTCTGGGTGACGCCGGGGAAGTACTGCACCACGCTCTCCCAGCCGAACACGAAGAAAAGGCCGAGCAGGATCGACTTGCGCATGAAGGCGCCCAGGGCGGTGAACAGGGAACCGTAGCAGAAAAGGGCCAGCAGCGCCGCGGCCAGGAAGACGCCCAACTGCGCCCAGGCCCGCGCGTCGCCCAGGCGCTGCAGGGCGGCGGCCAGGAAGCTCAGCAGGAAGCCGCCGCCGGTCAGCAGGGCGGCGACGAGCAGGGCGGCCAGGAACTTGCCCAGCAGCACCGCCCGGCGCCGCACCGGCACGGTGGTCAGGTAGACCAGCGTCTTGCCCTCCAGCTCGTCGTTGACCACCGAGGAGCCGAAAAAGAGGGCCAGCACCGGGATCAGCAGCTGGAAATAGAGGGAGAGCAGCAGGTGGCTGAAGAAGCCGTCGATCTCTTCGGGGGCCAGGACGCGCACCAGGAGCGTCAGCAGCACCGGGGCCAGCGCCAGCAGGATGAAGACGCGGGTGCGCTTGGCCCGCAGGCCGGAGCGAAAGAAACTGGCGAAGAGGATGCGCAGGGCTTGGCTGTCCTTCATGGTCACGTCCCGATCAGGTAGTCGAAGACCGCCTGCAGGTTGTCGTCGGGCGAGGTGATCTCGCCGATCTCGACGCCGCCGGCGGAGATGAGGTCCATGAGGGCGGCGAAGAACTGGTCGCGCTGGCCGGTCTGGATGGTCAGCCCGCCCCCGTCCGGGAAAAACTCGACGCTGCGCACGAAGTCGCCGGCCAGCAGCCGCCCGGCCAGCTCGCGCGGCCGCCGGCAGCGGATGGAAACCTGGTGCGGGTGGCTGTCGATCAGGCCGCGGATGCGGTGGATGTCGCCGCGGGCGAAGATCTTCCCCTGGTGGATGAGGACGATCTCGGAGGTCATGGCCTCGATCTCGGGCAGGATGTGCGAGGAGACGATCACGGTGCGCCCCTGGCGGCCGTACTCCTTGATCAGGCGGATGATCTGGATGCGCCACAGGGGATCGACGCCGCGCAGCGGCTCGTCGAGCAACAGCACCTCGGGCTCGTGGACGATGCTGGAGGCCAGGCGCAGGCGCTGGCGCATGCCGAAGCTGTAGCCGCGGATCGGCCGCTCCCGGCTTTCCAGCAGGCCGACGGCGGCCAGCGCCTTTTCCGCCCGGGCCGGAGCCTCGCCGGCGAAGCCGTGCAGGCGGGCCAGCAGGCCAACGAAGCCGGCGCCGCTCATGTCCGCGTAGGCGCTGTCGTGCTCGGGGCAGAAGCCGACGCGCCGGAACAGGCCGGGATTGCCGAAGGCCTCCTCGCCGAAAAGGCGCAGCCAGCCGAGCTTGGGCTTGAGCTGGCCGGCGGCGATCTTGAGGAAGGTCGACTTGCCGGCGCCGTTGGGGCCCAGCAGGCCGGTGACGCCGGCGCCGAGCTCCAGGTTGACGTCGCTGATGCCCAGGATGTTGCCGTACCATTTGCTGAGCTTTTCGGCCTGCAGCACCGGGGTCATGCGTCCTCCTCGGCCTTGCGGATGCGCCAGCAGAGGAGCCAGAAGCACAGGGCGGAGACGCCCAGCGCCAGCAGCAGCGACAGCCAGGCCGGAAAGGCGCGGGCGGGCTTGGTTGCGAAGAGCAGGCTGCCCAGCTGCCCGATGTTGGCCGGGATGGAGAACAGGAAGAAATAGTCGCTCTTGAAGATGCCCTTCAGGATCATGGCCAGGTTGTTGGAAAACAGGTAGACCAGGAAGATGGAGATCTGGACGAACTTGCCGTTGGGGCTCAGGCTGGACAGCGCCAGGGTCAGCAGCGCCAGGCAGCCCGACACGACCAGCGGCATCGCCAGGATGGCCAGCAGCAGCCGCGGCGCCACGGCCAGGCTGCCGGTGAAGAGCATCTTGAACAGCAGCAGCAGCACGCCGGGCAGCAGCGTGAAGGCCAGCAGGTAGAACAGCAGGACGCCCAGCTTGCCCGCCAGGTAGTCAAGGCGGGAAAGGGGGCGGGAAAAGTACAGGGGAAACGCCTTGAAGCGCAGGTCGGCCGACATCAGCTCGGCGCCGGCGAAGGCGCAGAGGACGAACAGCATGAAGACGAGAAAGCCGTTGGCGTAGAAGGTCTTGAACAGCTCGGCGTCGCTCTTGAGCAGGCGCACCAGCTCGCCCAGGATTTTCAGCTCGGGCTTGGTCGAGGCGTACACCGCCACCAGGAATACGAAGAACGACGAGGCGCACAGGGAGAACACCAGCTTGGCGTATTTCTTGCGGAACACGGTGCGGATGCCCTGGCGGCTGATGGGCAGCCAGCGCCGGCCGCCTGCGGCCAGTTCGCCCTCCCAGCGGCGGTAGCCCTTTTCCCTAATTTCCATGGTCATGGCCGATGACGTCCAGGAAGGCGTCCTCCAGCGAGGTGCGGCTCTGGCGGAAGTGGCGGATCTGCACCCCCGCCTGCCGGGCCAGGCGGAACAGCGCCGCCGGGTCGGTTCCCGCGGGCGGGCGCGCATGGAGCAGCGCCTGGGCCCTGGCCTTCAGCGGCCACTCCTGCCGGCGCAGGGCGGCGGCGAACGCCGCCGTGTCGCCGACGGCCTTGATCTCAAAGACGTTGCGCTGGTCGTGCTTGAGATCGGCGATGCTCCCCTCGGCGGCGATCCGCCCCCGGTTCATGATGATCACCCGGCGGCAGGCGCTCTCGATGTCGGGCAAGAGGTGCGAGGAAAGGACGATGCTCATGCCGCCCTTGGCCGCGATGTCGCGGATGAGCTCCAGCATCTCCTTGCGCCCGGCGGGGTCCATCCCCGAGGTGGGCTCGTCGAGCAGCAGCAGCTGCGGATCGTGAACCAGCGACTGGGCCAGCTTCAGGCGCTGCTTCATGCCGGTGGAGTAGGTCTCGACCTGGCGGTAGCGCGCTTCCTCCAGCCCCACGTAGTACAGGACGTCGTGGGCGCGCTTCATCGCCTCCTGGCGCGGCATGCCGCTCAGCTCGCCCAGGTAGGCGGTCAGCGACACGGCGTCCATTCCCGGCACCAGGCAGTCGCTCTCCGGCATGTAGCCGATGGCGCGGGGCAGCTCGCGGCCGCGGCCGCCGAGCGCCCGGCCCAGGACCCGGCCGCGGCCGGCGGCGGGGCGCAGGAAGCCGAGCAGCAGCTTCATCAGCGTGGTCTTGCCGGCGCCGTTGGGCCCGAGCAGGCCAAAGACGCCTTGCGGCAGCGCCAGCGACACGTCGCGGATGGCCTCGACGGCGCCGTAGCGGAACTGAACGTTTTCCAGGCGGATGATGTCTTCCATGGCTTCGCCTGCCCGCTATACGCGGCGGCGGGGGCGAAAGTTCCCGGCGGCGGGAACCGTTCCCTTTTCTTTTTCGTTGTGATATATATTCTGCGCTGCCGGCAGGTACCCTGTCCGGACGCGCAAAGGAGTGTAGCCATGAAAAAACAACTGGTGGCGTTGACCCTGATCCTGGCCCTGATGCTGCTGGCCCCGGCCTGCAAGAAAAAGGCCGCCGCGCCGGCGGGTGCCGGCGACATGCTG
The DNA here is from genome assembly GCA_964463405.1 of uncultured Clostridia bacterium. GTDB lineage: Bacteria > Acidobacteriota > Aminicenantia > UBA2199 > UBA2199 > UBA2199. The sequence goes on along the minus strand of CAYXCX010000048.1, from coordinate 2,652 downwards.
GCCATGGTCCCCGATGGGGCGATGATGCTCATGTCCTTCGACTTCCAGCGCTTCGCGTCGCTGCGGTTCTTCGACAAGGCGCTGAAGGACGAGTGGCGGAAAACCGTCAAGGGCGGCGAAGGCTTCGAGAATTACCAGGAGTTCGTGCAGAAGACCGGCATCGACCTGCAAAAGGACGTGCACTTCGTGGTCGCGGCCGTCTACGGCGGCCTCGAGCAGAAGGACACCGAAGCCCTGGGCCTGATCAGCCTGAAGTACGACCAGGCCAAGCTGCTGGCCGTGCTCCGCGAGAAGGGGGCCGTCAGCGCCGAGGAGCCTTACGCCGGCCTCACCCTGTACACGCTCAAGAACGACAAGGGCGACAAGCCGATGACCCTGGCGTTCCTGAATCCGGGCTGCGTCGCCGCCGGGAGCGTGGGCTGGGTCAAGAAGACCGTCGACCTGGCCGCCAGAAAGGGGCAGAGCGTGCTCAAGAACCCGGGGCTGATGAAGTACGTCAACGGGCTGGACAAGAAAAGCATGTTCTGGCTGGCCCTGGGCAACATCCCCCGCCAGGTGAAGGAAGCCCAGGGCGGCATGATGCCCGTCGACCTGAGCAAGGCCGAAGCCTTTACCGCCGTCGCCGACTTCAAGGACCAGGTCCTGGCGGGCGAACTGCGGCTGATCTCGGCCAACGAGGCGGGCAACAAGCAGATCGCCGACATGCTCAACGGCTTCAAGGCCATGGCCGCCATGGGCGCCGCCAAGGAGCCCGAGCTGGCCGAGGTGCTCAATGGGCTGCAGCTGGATTCGGCGCCCGACCACGTCAGGCTGACTTTCCGCCTGTCCGAGGCCCTGCTGGACAAGCTGGGCGAAAAGGCCAAGACCAAGGCCCAGGGCATGATGCCGCCGGCCATGCCCGAAGCCGGGGAAGAGGAGGGGTTGGCGAACGAGTAGCCGCGCCCGGAGTTGAGCGGCGGCGCCGCGGCGCCGCCGGGAGGCACCTGCCATGAACTGGCCATTCTTCCTGCCCGTCCTGATCCTGCTGCTGGCGGCGGCGGCCTTCGCCGCCGGCCGGCGCGCCCGGCGCGGCCTGGCGCGCCAGGCGCTACCGCAGCTGCTGCTTCTCTTCCTGCTCAGCGCCGCCATCGCCCTGCTGGCCAGGGGCTGGCTGAGCCACCTGGCCCATGCCCCGCGCCTCCTCTTCCTTCTCTGGCTGCTGTTCTGGTTCATCCTGCTGGTGCTGGCCGTCAAGGTGCTGGCCTATTTCGTCTTCGATTTCCTGGTGCTGCGCCGCCAGGGCGTCCACTACCCCAAGCTGATCAAGGACGTGGTCGTCTTCATCCTTTTCGTCGCCGGCGTGCTGCTGATCCTCAAATACTACCTCGGCCAGCCCATCTCGGGGCTGCTGGCGTCGACGGCGGTGCTGACGGTGGTGGTCGGCTTCGCCCTGCAGGACGTCCTGGGCAACCTGTTCTCCGGCATCGTGCTCAACTTCGAGGACTCGTTCAAGATCGGCGACTGGGTGCGCATCGGCGAGCGCCAGGGGCGGGTGGAACAGTTCGGCTGGCGCTCGTTCAAGGTGCGCACCATCGACCGCGAGCTGATCGTCATTCCCAACCAGTCGGCCGCCAAGGCCGAGGTCCTGATCTACGGCTCCGCGGGCCAGCCCGTGGCCTTGCGCGTCCGCTTCGGCGCCGGCTACGGCGATAGCCCCGACCGGGTGGCGGCGGCCGCGCTCTCCGCCCTGCAGGCCATGGCCGACGTCCGCGCCGAGCCGCCGCCGCAGGTGCAGCTGGCCGACTTCGGGGATTTTGCCATGAACTATGAGGCCAAGTTCTGGATCGACGACTACGAACGCCACCGGCTGATCGCCTCCGATGCCCGGCGCCGCATCTGGTACGCCTTCCGTCGCCAGGGGATCGAGATCCCCTTCCCCAAGCGCGACGTCTACCTGAAGCAGGAGCGCAGCGCGGAGCTCAGCCAAGAGCAGGTCGCCGCGGCGCTGCAGGGCAACGAGGTCCTGGCCACCCTGGCGCCGGCCGACCTGCAGGCCCTGCTGGAGTCCGCGAGCCAGCGGGTGTTCGGCTCCGGCGAGACGGTCATCCGCGAGGGCGAGGCGGGCGATCATTTCTTCCACATCCACTCCGGGGCGATGGCGGTGCGCAAGGACGGCCGCTTCGTCGCCCGCCTGGGCCCCGGCGAGTTTTTCGGCGAGATCGCCCTGGTCACCGGCGACAAGACCAACGCCACGGTGGTGGCCGAGCGCGAGAGCGTCGTGCTGACCATCCCCTCGTCCCGCTTCCGCCAGGTGGTCGACATGAATGAGACCATGGCCGGCAAGCTGGCCGGGGTGATCACCCGCCGCCAGGAGGAGACGCGCGTCGTCGGCGAACAGAGCCGTGCCGCGGCGCCGGCCGCCGCTGCGCGGGAGTCCGCCAACCTGCTGCGACGCATCCTGAAGTACTTCGGCGGCAGGAAATAGGCCCGCGGGCTATCTGCCGGCTGCCCGGCGGCGCTGCAGCGAGTAGACGCCCGCCAGCGCCTGCAGTTGCGAGCGAATCCCCTCCAGCTGGAACAGGTCGCGCACCTCGAAGACCAGGGTGACGCGGGCCACGGCCTGGCTGGCCGGCTCCATCTCGATCTTCTTGATGTTGGACTCGCAGGCGGCTA
>CAYXCX010000047.1:8303-10533 GCA_964463405.1 uncultured Clostridia bacterium | reverse complement strand
CTTTTTCCTTTTGCCTTTTGCCCTGTTTATTGACATTGAGTGGTTGTTTCCCTAAAATCATAATTTCTAAATGGAGAAGCCCCCATGAACATAAAAGTGAACGGCAAGACGGTCGAAATATTTTCCGGAGCGCGGGTGGCCGACGTCCTGCGCAAGTATTCGCGAATCTCCTGGAAGCAGGTGCAGAACGGCTACAAGCAGGTTTGCGACGGCCACGGCCACGAGATCGGCCACGACGGCGAGCTGAACGGCGGCGAGGCGCTTTTCGTCCGCCTGGCCGGGAAAAGGAGGGCGAGTAAATGAAGCGGGCCCTTCGTCGCCTGATCGTTTCCTTCCTGCCGCTGCTGCTGATATCGGGACTGGCCTGCTCCTCCTGCGCCTCGGCGCCGCCGGCGCCGGCCGACGCCCGCGTCGTCATCTTCCATTTCAACGACGTGCACGGCAAGATCGACAACTTCGCCAAGGTGGCGGCCCTGGTGGACGGCGAGCGCCGCCGCGGCGGCGACGTGCTGCTGCTGTGCGCCGGCGACAACTTCACCGGCAACCCGGTGATCGACCAGTACCAGCCGCCGGGCGAGCCGATGCTCGAGCTGCTCAACCGCCTAGGCGTCGACCTGCTGGCGCCCGGCAACCACGAGTTCGACTTCGGCCTGGAGAACCTCAAGCGCTTCGCCGCCCGCGCCCGCTTCCCCTTCGTCTCGGCCAACATCCACCCCGAGTCCGGCGCCGAGATCCCCAACCTGGCCCCCTGGCGGCTGCTGACGACCAGGGGCGGCGTGCGCCTGGCCGTCTTCGGCCTGATCCAGATCGAGCCCGGCAGCGGCCTGCCCTCGACCCACCCCGAGCGGGTGCAGGGGCTGCGCTTCAGCGAGCCCCTGGCCAGGGCCCGGGAGATGAAGTCCCTGCGCCGCGACGCCGACGTCTTGCTGGCCCTCTCGCACCTGGGCCTTGAGGACGACGTGAAGCTGGCCGAGTCCATGCCCGAGCTCGACGCCATCATCGGCGGCCATTCGCACACCCGCGTCGACCCGGCCGAGACGGTCAACGGCGTGCTGCTGGCCCAGGCCGGCAGCGACCTGCGCTGGCTCGGCCGCGTGGAACTGCTCGTGCGCGGCGGCCGCGTGGTGCAGAAGAAGGGCGCGCTCATCGAGGTGAAGGCGCTGGCGGCCGAAGATCCCGAGGTCAAGGCCATGATCGCCCGCTTCAACGACAACCCGGCGTTTGCCCGCGTCATCGCCTCGGCTCCCTTCGCCCTCGAGGGCAAGGACGCCCTGGGCGCCTTGATGACCGACGCCATGCGCGCCGTCCACGGCCTGGACGTCGCCTTCCAGAACGAGGGCGGCATCCGCCTGCGGCGGCTGAACCCGGACATCACCCTCAAGGACGTCTACACCCTGGACCCCTTCGGCAATCAGGTGGTGGAGCTGGCCCTGAACGCCGGCGAAATCCGCTCGCTGATCTCCGACTCCTTCCGCAAGGGCAAGGAGCTCGACCTGCAGGTCTCGGGCCTGAGCTACACCGTGCGCACCGACGCCGAGCTGAACATCCTGGCCATCGACCTGCGCGCCCCAGACGGCCGGCCGCTGGACGAGGAGCGCGATTTCCGCGTCGGCCTCTCCAGCTACGTGGCCAGCTCCTACGTTTTCCGCCGCCGCGACCCGGGCCGCGCGCTGGGCTCGACCACCGCCGAGGCGCTGATCCGCTTCCTGGAGGGGAAGCCCGACCTCTCCCTCTACCGCGGCATCCAGCGCGCCTTCCAGGACCCGCCCGGGCGCAACGACCGCTATTGACCGCTCCAGGAGGCTGAGACATGGCCCAGCTCTACTTCCGCTATTCCACCATGAACGCCGGCAAGTCGACCGAGATCCTCAAGATCGCCCACAATTACGAGGAGCAGAACAAGCACGCCCTGCTCTTCACCCCGGCCCTCGACGACCGCTTCGGCCGCGGCAAGATCACCTCGCGCATGGGCTTCCAGCGCGACGCCGCGATCATCGGCAGGGACACCGACATGCTGCGCCTCGCCGAGGAGGCCAAGCCCGACTGCGTGCTGGTTGACGAGGGGCAGTTCCTCAGCCGCGAGCAGGTGGTCGTGCTGACGCGCATCGTCGACCGCCTGAACATCCCGGTCATCGTCTATGGCCTGAAGAACGACTACCGCAACCACCTGTTCTCGGGCAGCGAGGCGCTGCTGCTTTTTGCCGACAAGGTGGAGGAGGTCAAGGCCGTC
>CAYXCX010000047.1:0-8293 GCA_964463405.1 uncultured Clostridia bacterium | reverse complement strand
CCGCAGATCGAGATCGGCGGCAACGACAAGTACGTGTCGGTGTGCCGCAAGTGCTATGGGCAGAGGCTGGAGATCAAATAACTCGAGACGTCAGACGGCAGACGCCAGATGTCGGCAAGACAGAAAAACCATGACCGCTCCTCCTGGACAGAATGGCACTTGCGTTCTCGAAATCACCGCAATCTTCCCTTTCTGGCTAACGTCTAACGTCTGTCGTCTGGCGTCTTCATTCGCAAGATGAACTCCCTTTTGACCCCATGAAAAAACAGGATATGGAATTGACAAACCCCCGCATGGGGATTCTGGCTATGGCCCTCACCGCCTTCCTGTGGAGCAGCGCCGGCCTGTTCATCAAGGTCATCGACTGGCACCCCTTCGCCATCGCTGGCATGCGCAGCCTGGTCTCTTCGCTGGTCGTCCTCGCCTGGCTGAGGCGGCCGCGCTTCCACTGGTCGCCGGCGCAGGTGGGCGCCGCCCTGGCGCAGACGGCCACCATGCTGCTCTTCGTCGCGGCCAACAAGACCACCACCGCCGCCAACGCCATCCTGCTGCAGTACATCGGCCCGGTGTTCACCGCCATCATCGGAGCCTGGATCCTCAAGGAGCGGGCGCACTGGGAGCACTGGCTGGCCTTCGCCTTCGTCGCCGGCGGCATGGCTCTGCTGTTCATGGACCGGATCGGCGGCGGCCGGCTGCTGGGCAACGTCCTGGCGCTGGGCTCGGGGCTTACCTTCAGCTTCTGCTACGTTTTCCTGCGCCAGCAGAAGGATGCCTCGCCGCTGGAGTCGATGCTGCTGGCACACTGGTTCACCGCCGCCATCGGGCTGGCGGTCACCCTCTTCCTGCCGCTGCCAGCCTTCACCTGGAAGGTCGCCAGCGCCATCGCCGTGCTGGGCGTCTTCCAGGTCGGGGCGGCGGCGATCCTGTTCGCCGCGGCCATCAAGCGCATCACGGCGGTCTCGGCCAACCTCATCGCCGTCATCGAGCCCGTCTTCAACCCGGTCTGGGTCTTCCTGGTCCTGGGTGAGCGGCCGGGGATCCAGGCCCTCGCCGGCGGCGCGATCATCATCGCGGCGGTGACCGGAGCATCCGTCATCAATGCCCGACGAACTCAACAGTGAACATCGGACTTGGCGTACGGTGCATGGCATACGGCGTACGGATTGCGGTGCACGGCATACGGTTTACGGTGTACGGTAAGAGATAGTCCTATTCGAGCTCTTGGTGTTAGTGATCGTGTTCGTGTTCGCAGGAAATTGAACGAACGATAAGTGGGAGGAGTAGTGATAGTCGTAGTGGAGGGCAAACAACGAACTCTCCCTGGTGATTCGTAAGGAGTGATTCGTGATTGGAACAGCCTAGGTCGATCCATTGCTGACGCGAATCACAAATTAAGATAGTTCGTTCTATACGGCTGCCGTTTACCGTCTACCGTACTCCTGGCCGCCGCGCCATGATCCACAGGGCGGCGAACGCGGCCGCGTAGCAGGCCAGGCCGCTCCAGTAGGACGTGGAGATGCCCCAGTTCAGCGAGATCGCCACCGCCAGGACCGAGGCCAACACCGACAGCGAGCCGTTGACCCCCCACAGCCACGGCGCCAGGGTCTCCTGGCGCCCGCCCAGCAAGCGCATGCCCAGCGGGAACGCCGTTCCCATCAGGACCCCCGGCACGAACAGCAGGAACACGGCCACGGCGACGCGCAGCGGGGTTAGCGCCCCCCGGAAAAGCGCCATCAGCGGCGGCGTGCCGGCCCCGAACAGCAGCAGGCAGAGGGGGAGAGCCGCCGCAGTCCAGAGGATGGGGCGGAGCGAGCCGTTCCGCCCGATGGTCCCGCTCCAGCGGCTTCCCAGGCTGCAGGCCAGCAGCAGCGAAAACAGGACCACGGTCAGCCCGTAGTTTGGGTGCCCCAGGAAAACGCTGAGGCGCTGCATCTGGGCCACTTCGACGAGCATGAAGCCGGCGCCGATGCCCGCGAAGTACAGGAAGAAGGGCAGCGTGCCGGCGAAAGAGGTTCGCCGCCAGGTCAGGGCCAGCGGCACGGCGACGCACAGCGCGACCAGCAGGAGAACGACCGCCAGCAGCACCCCCAGGATCAGCACCGCCCGGCTGTTGAAGGGCATTTGGTCGGAACCGAACCACAGGCCGACGCGGAAGGCGTCCTTCAGCCGCAGCATGTTGAAAAAGAAAGGGCTGTCGTCGCTGGGCGCCGCGATGTTCAGGGGGTAGCCGTCCACGAAGGCGGTCGAGCCCTGCCTGGAGGTCAGCTCCCGGAACCCCGGCGCCGCGGCCGCGCCGGGCGCCAGCACCATCTCGAATCCCAACCGGCGGCAATCGCGCGACAGGGCCGCCACTTCGCTGGCGGTGAAAGGGGCGCGGTTCATCAGCAGCGTGCCCACGCCCAGCTCGCGATTGTACTGGGGCAGCATCTGGCGGACGACGACCAGGTGGGCGGCCGGGTCCCGCGCGCCCCAGCGCCGCAGCGCCTCGACCGCCAGGTGGGTGAGGCGGTACATTTCGGCCGGGTTATGGGTGAACCAGCGCGACACGGAAAGAAGTCCGTTGGCGGCCAGCCGCTCCAGGAAGACCTCCCAGGCCTCGACGGTGTACAGCGCGTTCTCGGACAGGACGAACGCCCCGGCGGCCGTCGCCGACCAGGTGTCGATCAGCGAGAGCTGGATCAGGTCGAAGCGCTCCGTCGAGCGGGTCAGGTAAGAGCGCGCCTCGTCGTTGACGAAAGAGACACCGGGACGCCGGTCCAGGTGCCCGGTGAAGGCGCCGAAGTCGCGGTTCACGGCGTCCAGGATGTCGCGGTTGATCTCCACTCCGGTGATCTTTTTTTGCGAAAAGACCAGGGCCGACAGCACGTCGCGGCCACCTCCCGTGCCGACGATGAGCACGTTGGCCCGCGGGCGGATAAAATGGGCGATGTTGGTGATGTCGGCCTTGAGGAATTCCAGGCGCCCGGTGTCACCGGTGAACTCGGTCAGCACGCTGCCGGCGGTAGCGTCGATGTCCATGTACAGCTGCCGCAGCGTCCCGTCCACGGCCACCGTGTCGCTCAGCCCCCAGCCGATGGGACGGCCCGGCGGCAGCCGCCGCACCGCCACCCGGGCGTAGGAACTCCATTTCTCCAGCAGCAGGTCATCCTCCAGGGCGCCCTTGACCCGGCGCACCGCCAGCCATTTCTCCTTCGGCTGCGGGATGGCGGCGTTGGCCGCGGCCAGTCCCGCCAGCAGCAGGCAGGCCGCCAGGGCCAGCCGGGCTAGCCTGCCGGCGCCGGCCTCCAGGCTGAAGAAGAAGGCGCCGAGTGCGGCGGCAAGGGACACGGCGACGACGGTGGTCGGACCGTCGAGCGGCCCGAGCAGGAGCGAAAGCAGAAAGGCCCCGGCCGCCGCTCCGGCTAGGTCGGCTGCGTAGACTCGGCTGACGTGGGAGGGGAAGCGGGTCAGAGCCAAGGTTACGCAGATTCCGGAGAAAAGGAAGGGCATGGCCATGGCGCCGAAAGTCAGGGCCACCGAGGCCAGTCCCGACCAGGAGACCTCCGGCTGGAAGTGGACATTCACGTGGATCAGGAAGGAGAGGAGAGCCCAAAAGCAGGCGAGCAGGGCGTGCTGGGCCATCTGCGTCCTGGCGCGCGCGGCGGTGAAATGCTTCGGCGAAAGGTAGACGATGACCGCCCCCACGGTCGTCCCGAACATGGCGATGGAGATGGCCATGAAGGCGAAGTGGTACCACAGGGTGACGCTGAAGATGCGCGTCATCAGGATCTCGAGCATCAGGGAGGAGAGGGTGACCAGAAATACGCCTGCGATCATCTTCCAACCGATCTTGGTTCCCATGCGCTTGTTTCCTGTTGCGGCCGAAAGGGACCGCGCAAAACGATGGCATTCTAGATGAAAATCGCCACGGCCGCAAGCGCCTTGCCATCAACCGTGTGCCGTCCGCCGTCTGCCGAGTTCCTTTGTCAGACGTTCATATTCCGTTATAATCACTTCATGAAGAGCCATCGCAAGGAACTGTGGTTCCAGACCCCGGGCCGCCGGGCGTTCATCAACATCACCGCCGAGGTCGAGCAGGCGCTGCGCGAGAGCGGCGTCCAGGAAGGGCTGCTGCTGGTCAACGCCATGCACATCACCGCCTCGGTTTTCGTCAACGACGACGAGCCGGGCCTGCACCAGGACTACGAGACATGGCTGGAGAAGCTGGCTCCCCACGCGCCGGTCTCGGCCTACCGCCACAACCTGAGCGGCGAGGACAACGGCGACGCCCATCTCAAACGCCAGGTCATGGGGCGCGGAGTGGTGGTGGCCGTCAGCGGCGGCAAGCTCGATTTTGGCCCCTGGGAGCAGATCTTCTACGGCGAATTCGACGGCAGGAGAAAAAAGAGGGTGCTGGTCAAGATCATCGGCGAGTAACTCGGCGAACAGGAGTGGCGGGTGACAAGTAACCCGTGACAAGGGAAGAGGATCGAGAGCGGCCAATCCAAAGCCTTGAACTTGCCACTGGCCATTCAGTTGACATCGGGGCTGAGGTTCTCTAAGATGAACCGAGTCCAGATGCGATCGGGTGAGGCAACATGAAGAGCGATAACGACTCCTTTTCCTGGAAATTCTACCTGCTGCTGGCCGTGGCGCTGGGCGCCCTGCTCGGACTGGCCGAGGCGGCCCTGGGCTTCGTGCGCCAGATCGGGCTGCCGCGCAGCCCGCTCACCGCCGGCGCCGGCTTCTTCGTCCTGGCCCTGGGCCTGGCGGTGTTCAAGAAGGCGGCGATCGTTCCCGGCATCGCCCTGGCCGCCGTGTTTTCCAGATGGCTGGCCGTGCCCATGCTGGGCCTGCCCGCCTTGTGCCAGGCCAACGCCCACCTGGCGCTGCTGCTCAACGGCGGCGCCCTGTTCGCCGGCGTGACTCTGGCGCGCCAGGGGATCTCGGGCAGCCCGGCGCGCCAGGGAGCCGTCGCCGGCATCTCCGCCTTCGCCGCCGGCGCCGCCTTCTTCGCCCTGGGCCGCTACTGGGCCCCCTGCGCCCACCTGCTGTCTTTTCGCTACGCCGGCGGCGCGGCGACCTACCTGCTGACGCGCGTGGCTCCCGCCGCGGCCCTGGCCGGAATGCTGTTTCCCCTGGGCTACGCCCTGGGCCGCCGGCTGGAGCGCCGGCTGCTGCCGCTGTGGCTGGCGCGCAAGCCGCTGCTGGCGCCGCTGGCCGGCGCCGCCGCCCTTGCCTGCTGGGGGCTGACCGTGTGGCTCACCGCCGCCGGCCGGTAAGGCTGCATGGCGGGTGAGATCGCCTTCCTGCTCAACGGCCGCCCGCAGCGCTCCAGCCTGCCGCCCGGCACGGCCCTGGTCGATTTCATCCGCGGCGAGCAGCGCTTGACCGGCACCCATGTCGGCTGCCGCGAAGGCGACTGCGGCGCCTGCACCGTGCTGCTGGGCACGCCGGCCGCTTCCGGCCGCGTCCGCTACCGCGCCGTCGCCTCCTGCCTCTTTCCGCTGGGCGACGCCTCCGGCCGCCACGTGGTGACCATCGAGGGGCTGAATCCCGATGGCAAGAGCCCATCGGGGCTGAACCCGGTGCAGCAGGCCTTCGTCAGCGAAGGGGCGAGCCAGTGCGGCTTCTGCACGCCGGGGCTGGTGGTCAGCCTGACCGCGTTCCTGCTCGAAGGGCCCGAGCTGAGCCTGGAGGACGCCCTCACCGCCGTCGAGGGCAACATCTGCCGCTGCACCGGTTACGCCGCCATCCGCCGCGCCATCGAGCGCCTGCTGCCTGGCCTGGGGCCGCTGCCCGCCGATCCGGACCGGCGCCTGCCGGCTTTGGTTGCCGCCGGCGTGGTCCCGCCCTATTTCGCAGCCGCCGCCGAGCGCCTGGAGAAGCTGCCGGCTGCCGCCCCGCCCAGGCGGCCGGCGGCCGACGCCGTGCTCGTCGCCGGCGGCACCGACCTCTATGTGCAGCGCGGAGCCGAGATGGCCGAGCGCGGACTGCAGCTGCTGTCGCGCCGCCGCGGCCCGGCCGCGGTCTGGCCCGCCCCCGGCCGCCTTTTCATCGCCGCCGCCGCCACCGTCGCCGAGCTGGTGGAAGCGCCGCTGCTGCGCGCGGCTTTCCCCGCCCTCGCCGGGTTCCTGCAGCGGGTCGCGGCCACGCAGGTGCGCAACCGCGCCACCGTCGGCGGCAACGTCGTCAACGCCTCGCCCATCGGCGACCTCAGCGTCCTGCTGCTGGCCCTCGACGCCAATGTCGCCCTGCGCCGCGGCGCCCGCGCCCGTGAAATCCCGCTGCGCGAATTTTTCCTGGGCTACAAGAAGGTCGACCTGCGGCCCGGCGAGGAGGCGGCCTGGTTCGCCGTGCCGCTGCGCCGCGACGGCGTCCGCCTCCATTTCGAGAAGGTCGCCCGCCGCCGGCAGCAGGACATCGCCTCGGTGAACTCGGCCCTCGGCCTGGAGCTGGAGGGCGGGCGCATCGTCGCAGCCCATGCCGCGGCCGGCGGCGTGGCCCCGGTGCCGCTGTACCTGGCCGGGGCCTCGTCCTGCCTGGCCGGCAAGGAGGTCTCGGCCCGGACCGTGCGCGAATTCATCGCCGCCGCCGAGGCCGAGATCGCGCCGATCAGCGACGTGCGCGGCGCCGCCGCCTACAAGCGGATGCTTTTGCGCCGCCTGATTTTCGCCCATTTCCTCGAGCTCTTTCCCGGCCAGGTCGGGGCAGGGGACATGCCGTGAAGCAGAACGACATTTTCTTCCATCCCCGCGGCGAAACGCTCTACGTCGACGACCTGCCCCCCTTCGCCGGCCAGCTGCACGCCGCCGTCCTCCCCTCGCCCGTGGCCCATGGCCGCATCCTGCGCCTGAAGACCGGCGCCGCCGGCCGCCGCGACGGCGTGGCGGCCGTCTTCACCGCCGCCGACATCCCCGGCGAAAACCAGATCGGCGGCATCATCGCCGACGAGCCGCTGCTGGCCGCCGGCGAGGTCCACTACGCCGGCCAGCCGGTCGCCCTGGTCGTCGCCGCCACGGCGCGTGAGGCCCGCCGCGCCCTGGCCGCGATCGAGCTGGAGATCGAGGAGCTGCCCCCGGTTCTGGACCCGCGCCAGGCGGCGGCCCAGGGGCGGCTGATCGCGCCGCCGCGCACCTTCGCGCTGGGCGACGTGGAGGCGGCGTGGCCGCAGTGCGCCCACGTCCTCACCGGCCGCGTCGAGACCGGGGGCCAGGAGCACGTCTACCTAGAGACGCAGGCCGCGGTCGCCGTGCCGGGCGAGAAGGACGGCCTGCGCCTCATCTCGGCCACGCAGTCGCCCAGCGCCGTGCAGCGCACCGTCGCCCGGGTGCTGGGCATGCCCATGAGCCAGGTCGGCGTCGAGGTGTTCCGCCTGGGCGGCGCCTTCGGCGGCAAGGAGGACCAGGCCACCGCCTGGGCGGCGCTGGCCGCCCTGGCCGCCCGCTCCCTGCGCCGGCCGGTGAAGCTGGCGCTGGAGCGGCGCGAGGACATGCGCCTCACCGGCAAGCGCCACCCGTATTCCTCCGACTTCAAGATCGGCCTCGACGCCGAGGGCCGCATCCTGGCCTATGAGGTCGCCTTCTACCAGAACGCCGGCGCCGCCGCCGACCTCTCCACCGCCATCCTGGAGCGCACCCTGTTCCACGCCGGCAACAGCTACCGCATCCCCAACGTCCGCGCCAGCGGCTACTCCTGCCGCACCAACCTGCCCCCCTTCACCGCCTTCCGCGGCTTCGGCGGTCCGCAGGCGATGTTCGTGCTGGAGGCCGCCCTGTTCCAGGCCGCCGAGAAGATGGGGCTGGAGCCGGCCGAGCTGCAGCGGCGCAACCTGCTCCAGGAGGGCGACGAGCTGCCCTTCGGCCAGAAGGCGAGGAACTGCCGCGCCCGGCGCTGCTTTGACGAGGCCGTCTCCGCCTTCGACCTGCAGGCCGCGCGCGGCCGGGTCCGGGACTACAACGCGGGCCACGCCCTGAGCAAGAAGGGGCTGGCGCTGATGCCGGTGTGCTTCGGCATCTCCTTCACCAGCACCCACCTGAACCAGGCCGGCGCCCTGGTCCACGTCTACACCGACGGCAGCGTCTCCGTCTCCACCGGCGCCGTGGAGATGGGCCAGGGGGTGAACAACAAGATCCTGCTGGTGGCCGGGCGCACCCTGGGCGTCGCCCAGGGCCGGCTGCGCATCGAGAGCACCAGCACCCGGCGGGTGGCCAACACCTCGCCGACGGCGGCCTCCACCGGCGCCGACCTGAACGGCAAGGCGGTGGAACGGGCCTGCCTGGAGCTTAGGGATAGGCTGCTGCGGGTGGCCGCC
>CAYXCX010000046.1:4600-10671 GCA_964463405.1 uncultured Clostridia bacterium | reverse complement strand
GGACAGCAGTGGTGTTAGTGTTAGTGTTAGTGAAGGCAAGAAACTCAACGAGCTATTAGTGGCAGGGATAGCGGTAGTGGTAATAGCAAACATTTGATCGTTTTTTGTCGCGAATCACGAGTCACGAGTTAAAAAAGTCTAGAACAGGCCCATATTCTGTTGGGGAAAGGAAACAGGGGGATTATTTAAAAATCTAAAAATCACTGAAATTATCGGTTTATTAAATAAAACTTGGTAGCGGGGGTAGGATTTGAACCTACGACCTTTGGGTTATGAGCCCAATGAGCTACCTGGCTGCTCCACCCCGCGGTCCAAGAAAGCATTATAATCGCGGCCGGCGGCAAAGTCAAGCGATCCGCCGGGAAAAATGCCCGGACTGGCCATGTCCTTTTTGCATGACTTGCCCAACCATCCATGTCCCGAATAGTGGACGCCATCCCCGGGAAAGGATTGGCAGCGGCCTTGCATTCACCATATTGTTGCAGGTCCTGGCGGCGAATGATTGAAAATAACTTGTTTCTGTTGCATTATCATTTGCGGTTCCGGGGACTCATGAAAAAAAGCGATGCATTCATGGTTGCTCATGCAGGCCGCGGCCGGGTCCCGCCGGGCGCCTGCCAGGGAGGATGACGTGAAAAAAATCGCGCTGCTGATTGCGGGCGCCGCGCTCCTGGCCGGGTGCGCCGCCCACGGCTTTCGCTCCGATTTCGCCTTCGCCGGCAGGCTGGCCCGCGAAGGCTTGTGGCAGGAGGCCCATTTTCGCCTGCTGAAGGCAAAGGCGGCCGGCAACGACTCGGCCGCCCTGCACAACAACCTGGCCGTGGTCCTGGAGGCGCTGGGGCGCTTCGAGGAAGCGCGCCGCGAGTACGAGGCCGCCGTGAAGCTCGACCCGCGCAGCGAGCAGATCCGCGGCAATTTCGAGAAGTTCAAGAAGAACCAGGAGAAGGCCGCCCATGAAACGAAATAAGCTTGCCCTGCTCCTGCTGCTGGCGGCGCTGGCTGCGGCCTGCTCCGATTCCTACGCGCCGGTCACCGTCCCCTATGTTCCCCGCGGCGTCGTCGACTTCTCCGCCTTCGACAAACTGCACTACATCGACTTCGTGTGCGACGTCCCCGACCTGGGTGTCGACGCCGGCGCCGAGGCGCGCCGGGTCTTCCTGGAGGAGCTGCCCTTCGTCACCGGCAAGGAGATCACCCGCCTCGAGCCCGAGCACTGGGGCGCCATCCTGGGCATCCTCCAGCGCTACCGCCTGGCCGTCGACATCCGCTATGCGGACAGCCTCTTCTTCCAGCGCGTGTTCCAGGCGCAGCCCCGGGCGCTCTTCCTGGTCGGCAAGCTGAAGCTGGCCGTCAAGAAGATGGGCGTGATCCGCGAGGTGCGCGACGGCGAGGGGGGCCGCAAGAACGTCTACGACACGGCCGAGAAGTGGGAGATGGACCTGCAGGTCCAGTTCATTGACGGCGCCGGGCCGCGGGTGGCGTGGGAACAAACGTTCAGCGAAAAGGGCGAGCCCGCCCCGGGCGCCACCGCGCGCTTCACCTTCAACAGCCTGCTGGCCAAGCTGGCCGCCAAGCTGACCACCGCCCTGCAGCCGCGCAAGGCGCTGCAGGAGCGCTACATCCTGCAAAAGTAGGAAGGTCCCCATGAAAAAGAACATCCTCGCCCTGCTGCTGGCGCTTGGCGCCGCGGCCCTTCCCGCCCAGTACTCCCAGTTCTACGGCAAGAACAAGATCATGCGCCAGGCCTTCTCCTGGAAGTACGTCGAAAGCAAGAATTTCCGCATCTACCATTACATTGACGACGAGCCGCTGCTGGCGCGCATCGCCGTCGAGGCGGAAAAGGCCTACGAAAAGCACTCCTCGCTGCTCAACGTCGCCATCGAGGAGAAGACGCCAATCATCTACTACGACAAGCAGACCGACCTGGAGCAGACCAACCTCTACCCCGGGCTCATCCCGCCGGGCAGCTTCGAGGGCTTCACCGAGCCGATCGGCCACCGCGTGGTCATCTACGGCAACCGCACCGCCGAGGACCTGGGCCGGCTGATCACCCACGAGCTCGCCCATTCGTTCCAGCACGCCATCCTCTACAAGAACCGGCCGGCCGGGATGTTCGACTACAACCGGCCGCCGCTGTGGGTGCTGGAGGGGCACGCCGAGTTCATGACCGGCCACTGGGACAGCTTCAGCCTGATGACCGTCCTGGACGCCGTGCTCAATGACCGCATCCCCGAGATCCAGGAGGACGGCGAATTGGCCGCCCCCTACGGCACCAACCGCACGCCCTACGACTTCGGCCACCTGATGTACGAGTTCTTCCACGAGAAGTTCGGCAGCAAGGGGATCCGCGACCTGCTGCTGGGGCAGCGGCGCCCGGGCCTGGTCAGCAAGCGCCGCTCCTTCCTGGAGGGATTCAATTACACGCCCAAGACCTTCAACTTCGAGTTCAAGAAATTCGCCCGCGAGCGCTTCCGCGCCTTCATGGGCCGGGAGAACCCCGAAGACTACAGCTTCCTCATCGGCCCCGACTTTCCCTTCGCCTACTCGTTCTCGCACCAGGTCTCGCCCGGGGGCGAGCTGCTGGCCGTGGTGACGGTCAACTACCGCTCCTACAAGATCGACGTCATCCTGGTATCGCTGAAGGACGGCAAGGTGATCAAGAACGTCACCCCCGGCTACCGGTCAACCTACGACGGCATCGAGTACAAGTTCGTCCCGGCCGACGGCCGCTCCTTCTCCTGGGACCGCCGCGGCGAGAACATCGCCTTCTTCGCCCGCAAGGAGCTCGACGTCTACCTGGTGGTGCTCGACGCCCTCAGCAACCGCAAGGTGAGCGAGTTCCGCCTGGAGGGAATCCAGAAGCCCAGCTCGCCGGTCTTCCATCCCCGCCAGGACCGGCTGCTCTTCACCGGCATCGAGGGCCTCCGCTCCTTCCTCTACTCGCTGGACCTGAAGGACGGCCGGGTGCGGCGCCTGACCGACGGCCGCACCTACGTCAAGGCTGCCGACGTCTCGCACGACGGGAGCAAGGTGGTGTATTCGGCCACCGCCGGCGGCTTTGACCGCCTGTTTCTGGCCCCCCTGGAGAATCCCGACCAGGCGCTGCAGCTGACCCGGGGCGAGTTCAACGACATCGCCCCGGCCTTTTCCCTGGACGACCGGACGGTCCATTACAGCTCCGACGAGCGCGGCGCCTACAACATCTGCTCCCTGGACCTGGAGAGCCGCGTCCTGCGCCGCCTCACCGACGTGCGCACCGGCAATTTCTTTCCCGTCGAGATTCCCGGCGACAAGGGCAAGCTGGTCATCTCCTCCTTCCACAAGGGCAGCTTCCTGCTGTTCAAGAAGGACCTCGAGCCGGTCCTGGCCCAGGCTGAGGTCGAGTTCAGCCAGCCGCGCTTCGCCGAGCCCGCCCTGCCGCAGGCCAGCGGCGACGCCGCGGCGGCCCTGCCGGCAAAGCTGGAAGCCAAGAAGTACAATCCGTTCGAAAAGCTGGTCGTCTCCTCGCTGCCGCCGGTCAACCTGGGCATTGACACCGGCGGCGGGTTCTCCGGCTCCTCCTACCTGAACGTCACCGACGTTCTCGGCGACCACAACTTCATCTTCTACCTGGCCTCCTATTACGGCTACCGCTCCTACCACCTGGCCTACCTGAACCAGCGCCGGCGCCTGCAGCTGTACGGCCATTTGTTCTCGGAAAGCGACGCCTATTACTATCCTTACGCCAGCAACCTCTACCTGTCGCTGCGCAGCCGCATCGGCGGCGACGTTTCGCTGATCTACCCCTTCAGCCGCGCCACCCGCGCCGAGATGACCCTGTCGGCCTACAACCAGGAAGAGGACTCCGACCTGTTCTACTACGGCATCGAGCTTCCCTACGGCCAGTTCTTCAACGGCTTCGCTCTGCCGCTGCAGGCGGCGCTGGTTTCCGAGACCACGCGCTTCGCCGGCTACGGCCCCAACAGCGGCCACACCTTCCGCCTCAGCGCCGCCAAGTACTGGAAGCTCTTCAGCCGATCGCTCGACGCCTACGCCCTGGAGGGCGACGTCCGCAAGTACGTGCGCGTCGACAACAACACCCTGCTGGCCTTCCGCCTGAGCGGCTTCTACTCGGGGGGCAAAAACGCCCTGCTGTTCTGGACCGGGGGCAACAACACCCTGCGCGCCGCCGACTTTCGCGGCGAAGTGGGCAACCAGGGCTTTTTCTTCAACGCCGAGGCGCGCTTCCCCCTGGTCCACGCCGCCCTGACCCCGATCGGTCTCGTCGGCCCGCTGCGCGGCGTGCTTTTCTTCGACCTGGGGGGCATGTGGTTCCACGGCCAGCCCTTTCGCGTATTCGAGAAGGGCCGCTTCAAGGTCCAGGACGCCGTCTCCTCCTACGGCTACGGCCTCGAGTTCTTTCTCTTCGGCTACCCCTTCCACGTCGAATGGGTGTGGCGCACCGATTTCACGCAGAAGCGCTATGCCGGCGTCAACTTCTGGATCGGCTTTGATTTCTAGAAGGAGCTCAGGGGTAAAGAAGGATAGAGGGGTAGAGGGGTAAGCAAGAAAAAGGCCCGGGGAGTAAGTTCCATTTTTCCCCACTCGGCCACTCTACAACTCTACCACTTTATCACTTTTGCCTCTCTGCACCTTTTGCTCCCGCCTCCGGCTGCGGCGTTGACTTCGACCCGGAAAAATGAGAGAATCCCTCCTGGGAAGAGAGCGCAATGCTGATCAACCACACGTCGAAGCAGGTCACCGCCAAGATCGTCTACTACGGCACCGGCCTGGGCGGCAAAACCACCAACCTGCAGTACATCTACTCTGTGACCAACCCGCGCACGCGGGGGGAACTGGTCTGCATGGAGACCGAGATCGAGCGGACGCTGTTTTTCGACCTGCTGCCGATCAACGTCGGCCTGGTCAAGGGCTACGAGACCCGCTTCCAGCTCTACACCGTCCCGGGGCAGGTGTTCTACGATTCTACCCGCAAGCTGGTCCTCAGGGGCGCCGACGGCATCGTTTTCGTCGCCGACTCGCAGGAACTGATGGACCAGGCCAACCGTGAAAGCCTGGAAAACCTGAAGGAGAACCTGGGTTTCTACTCGCACCGCATCGAGGACATGCCCATGGTTTTCCAATACAACAAGCGCGACCTGAAGAACATCACGGCCATCGACAGGATGAACGCCCACCTGAATCCGCTGGGCCGCCCCCATTTCGAGGCCGTGGCCCGCAGCGGCCGCGGCGTCATCGAGACGCTGCGCGAGATTTCCTCCCTGACGCTCAGGCGCGTCAAGGAAGCCCTGGAGCACTCGGCGCGCGTCCCCAAGAACGTCGCCGTGCAATTCGCCATCGACGAGGGGCAGCGCCTGGTCAGGATGGAGGACCTGCCGGTCAAGAAGGTGAGCGTCGAGCAGCTCGAGGCCCGCGAGGCCGGCCAGGAAGTGATCACGCCGCCCCCTGCCGCCGCCGCGCCCGCGGCCAAGCCGGCGCCGCCGCCGGCCCCTGCCGCGCCGCCGCGGTCGCCGGGCGACCTGCTCAGCGGCTTGGAAGATCCCACGCGCATCACGCGCATCGAGAAGATCGCCGCCTCCAACGGCCGCCTGGGAGTGGAAATCCGCGACGGCCAGGGCCGCTCGCTGCGTTCGCTGGACATCGCCCTGCGCCCCGAGACCAAAAAGGTCACCATCATCCTGGATGTCAAAAGCTAGGGCCGGCCTGCCGATCGCGTTTCTCTTGCTGGCCGCCTGCTCCTCCTCCCGCCCGGCGGCGAAAATCGCCCCGCATCCGGCCGCCCTGCCGCTGCCGGCGGCTAGGGCCGAGGCCCTGTTCCTCGGCGGCAAGGCGCTGATGGAAAAGGGGGACATGGGCCGGGCGCGCCAAAGCTTCGACCTATGCCTGGACGTGCTGCTCGACGCCGGGGCGGCGGCCGGGCCCGGGGCCGGCGAGCATGCCGGCGCCCTGAACGACCTGGCCCGGCGCATCGCCGACATCGAGCTGAACTACCTGAAGGACAAGAACGGACCGGAGAACGGCGAGCACGAGGCTTTCCTCGACCAGGTGATCGCCACGCCGCTCTTCCCCCC
>CAYXCX010000046.1:3398-4590 GCA_964463405.1 uncultured Clostridia bacterium | reverse complement strand
CTGCCCTCGGAAAAGGACGTCCAGGAGCTGCAGCATAAGGTCGGCGAGGCGGCCATCGTCTCCTACAGCCTGCCGGTGACCGTCAATTCCCAGGTGGTCTCCTTCCTGAAGGCCTTCCAGACCATCCGCCACGACGGCATCCAGCGCGCCCTGGACCGCATGGGCGAGTTCTTGCCGCCCTTCCGCGAGATCTTCCGCCGCCACGGCGTGCCCGAGGACCTGGTCTACCTGCCGATCATCGAGAGCGGCTTCCGCGTCGACGCCACGTCGCGCGCCCGCGCCCGCGGGGCCTGGCAGTTCATGGCCGCCACGGCGCGCCTGTACGGGCTGCGCGTCGACTGGCAGGTCGACGAGCGGCTCGACCCCTTCAAGGCCGCCGACGCCGCCGCCCGCTTCCTCAAGCACCTGCACGAGGAATACAACGACTGGTACATCGCCCTGGCATGCTACAACGGCGGACCGCGCCGGGTGGAACGGGCCATGCGCGCGCTGCAGACGGCCGACTTCTTCACCATCAACCGCAGCCGCCACATCCGCCGCGAGACCAAGAACTACGTGCCGGCTTTCCTGGCCTCGCTGATCATCGCCCGCTCGCCGGAGGAATACGGCTTCACCCTGGGCGGCGGCACGGCGGTCTTCGCCGGCAGCCGCCAGGTCGAGGTGCCATCGCCGGTGTCGCTGGCCAAGGTCGCCGAGCGGCTGCAGCTGCCCCTGGCCGAGCTCAAGAAGCTGAACCCCGAACTGCTGCGCGACTTCACCCCCAGCCGCGCCGCCGTCTATTCCCTGCGCGTGCCCGCGGGCGTGGACGGGGCGCTGCTGGCCGACCTGGAGCGCATCCCCCTCGAGCGCATCCCCCGCTACCAGTCCTACCGCGTGCGCGCCGGCGACACGCTGTCGACCATCGCCCGCCGCCACGGAACCAGCGTGCGCCGCATCCAGGAGGCCAACCGCCTGCGCTCGACGCGGATCCGCCCGGGCATGGTGCTGGTCATCCCCGGGAGGGACTAGTGGTCAGTCGCATCCATTCGGCCGTGCTCAACGGGCTGGAGGTCGTGGCCACCGAGGTCGAGGTCGGCGTTTCGCGCGGCATCCCGGGCATCGTCGTCGTCGGCCTGCCCGACAACGCCGTCAAGGAGAGCCGCGAGCGGCTGAAACTGGCCATCGGCCACCAGAACTTCGAGTATCCCCAGGC
>CAYXCX010000046.1:0-3388 GCA_964463405.1 uncultured Clostridia bacterium | reverse complement strand
TCGCCGGCCGACGTGCGCAAGGAAGGCTCGGGTTTGGACCTGCCCATGGCCGTGGGCATCGTCAAGAGCCAGTACCGCCTGGCGGGGCCCGCTTTTTCCGAGCTGCTGTTCCTCGGCGAACTGAGCCTGGAGGGCGAGCTGAACCCGGTCAAGGGAGTGCTGAACATCGCCCTGTTCGCCCGCCAGCACGGCTGGCGCGGCATCGTCATTCCCCGCGGCAACCGCGAGGAGGCCCAGTTCGTGGGCGGCATCGAGGTGTACCCTTTGCGCAGCCTGGCCGAAGCCGTCGAACTGGCCGAGCACCCCGAGCGCTTCCGTCCGGCCCGCCCCGGCCGGGCGCGGCCCGAGCCGCCGCCGGTCGAGAATGATTTCGCCGAGATCCGCGGCCAGTACCTGGCCAAGCGCGCCATGGAGATCGCCGCCGCCGGGGCCCACAATGTGCTGATGATCGGCGTGCCCGGCTCGGGCAAGTCGATGATCGCCCGCGCCCTGCCCTCCATCCTGCCCGACATGAGCGACGACGAGGTGCTGGAAACCTCGCTCATCTACAGCGCCGCCGGGCTGCTGGGGGAGCGGGGCGGCCTGGTGCGCCGCCGGCCGTTCCGCGCGCCGCACCACACCATTTCCGACGTGGGCATCAGCGGCGGCGGCAAGGTGCCGGTGCCCGGCGAGATCTCGCTGGCCCACAACGGCGTCCTGTTCCTCGACGAGATTCCCTATTTCAAGAGGTCGGCGCTGGAGGTGCTGCGCCAGCCGCTGGAGGACGGGCAGATCACCGTCTCGCGCTCGCTGACCTCGGCCACCTTCCCGGCGCGCTTCATGCTCGTAGCGGCCATGAACCCCAGCGGCGATGCCGCCGCCTTCGGCGACGCGCGGCCGGCGCTGCGCCGGCGCTACGGCGGCAAGCTGTCCAAGCCGCTGCTCGACCGCATCGACCTGCAGCTGGAGGTGCAGAAGGTCAAGCTGGAGGAGATCACCGCGCCGGCGCTGGCCGAGAGCTCGGCCGCCGTCCGCGCCCGGGTGACGCAGGCCCGCGAGCGGCAGACGCGGCGCTTCGCCGGGCTGAAGCGGGCGGTGCACGCCAACGGCCAGATGCGCAACGCCGAGATCCGCCGCTTCTGTGCGCTGGACGCCGAAGGCGAGCGGCTGCTGGCCGCGGCGGTGGAGAGGTTCGACCTCAGCGCCCGCGGCTATTTCCGCGTGCTGAAGGTGGCGCGGACCATCGCCGACCTGGAAGGGGCGGAGGCGATCGCCCCGGCCCACCTGCAGGAGGCGCTGCAATACCGCTCGCTGGACGCGAGCCGGTTCTGAGGAGGACGCGTTGAGGCTGAAGGCCCGGCACCTGCTGCAGATGCTGATCCAGGTCGTCCTCGCCGCCGCACTGGGCCTGGGGGCCAATTTCCTGGACCGCCAGCCGCTGCCGCTGCTGCGGGCGCTGCCCAAGGCCGGCGCAGACATGCCGGCCATCGGCGAGGTGGACGCCGACTTCGTCGCGCTGATGCGCGCCGCTTCCGGCACCCTGCTCGTCGACGCCCGATCGGCTGATGCCTACCGCCTGGGACGCATTCCCGGCGCCCTGAGCCTGCCGCTGGCCGAGTTCGCATCGGCCTACGCCGCCCTGGAACCGCGCCTGCGCCGGGCCGAGCTGCTGATCCTTTACTGCAGCGACCCGGCCTGCGGCGACTCGACCGAGCTGGCCCGGCGGCTGTGGGCCAAGGGCCTGAACAAGCTGCTGCTGTTCAAGGGCGGCATGGTGGAGTGGGCCGCCAGGGGGCTGGATGTCGAGAAGTAAGCTGCGGGACCTGCTGGCCGCCGCCTGGCTGCAGGCGCTGTGCCGCCTGGTGCTGGGCGGCATCTTCATCTACTCCAGCCTGGACAAGATCGCCCACCCGCGCGCGTTCGCCGAAATCATCGCCAACTACGGCATCCTTCCCGGCTGGCTGGTCACCCTGCCGGCGCTGGTCCTGCCCTGGCTGGAACTGCTGGCCGGGCTGCTGCTGGTGGCCGGCATCTGGACGCGCAGCGCCGCCGCCGTGCTGGCGCTGCTGCTGCTGGCCTTCATCCTGGCCCTGGGCGTCAACGCCGTGCGCGGCATCGACGTCAGCTGCGGCTGCTTCTCCACCTCGGCCGACGTCAAGGAGAACGCCTGGGGGCTGATCCTCCGCGACCTGCTGATCCTTCTCCCAGCCGTCGTGATCCTGTGGTTCGGCCGTGAGCAAACGTCCTCCACAGGCAAAAGGAAAAAGGCAAAAGGCAAAAGCAAAGAGAAAGGCACGGTCCCGCCAGTGAAGACGAAAGGAAAGGAAATATCCTAAAGAAGGAAAAGAAAATTAAGCGTTTTCTGTTTTTCTTACTTTTTCCTTTTTCCTTTTAACTTTTTTCTTTTTATTCTTCTATGGTCATGTCGCGCTCGAGCTGCTCGGCCTGCTCGGCGGCCAGCATGGCGTCGTCCATCGAGACCTTGCGCGCCTTGACCAGGTCGATCAGGTGCTGGTCGAACGTCTGCATGCCCAGGTCGCGGTTCTTGGCCATGTGCGAGAGGATCTCGCCGGTCTTGTCGGGGTTCTTGAGGCACATCTCGATGGTCTTGTTGGCCAGCATGACTTCGCAGGCCGGGTACAGGCCGGTCTTGTCCAGGCTGGGAATGAGCTGCTGCGAGATGACGGCCACCAGGTTCTCCGACAGGCGCTGGCGCACCGACGGGTGCGCCGCGGCCGGGAAATAGCCCAGCAGGCGGTTCAGCGTGCGCAGCACGTCGGGAGTGTGGATCGAGGCCATGACCAGGTGACCGGTCTCGGCGGCCTTCAGGCAGGTGTCGACCGTCTGGTGGTCGCGCAGTTCGCCGACCATCAGCACGTCCGGGTCCTGGCGCATGGCGGCGCGCAGCGCCGAGGCGAACGACTCGGTGTCCGGGCCGATCTCGCGCTGCGAGACGACCGACAGGTTCTTCTCGAAGAGATACTCGATCGGGTCCTCGATGGTGATGATGTGCGCCCGCCGCTTCTGGTTGATGTGGTTGACGATGGCCGCCAGGGTCGTCGACTTGCCGTTGCCGGTGGCGCCGGTGACCAGGATCAGGCCGCGCTTCAGGGAGGCGATCTTTTCCAGCACCTTGGGCAGGTTGAGCTCCTGGAAAGACCGCGGCTTGAAGGGGATCAGGCGCAGCACGGCGGCATAGCGGCCGTTCTGGCGGTAGACGTTGACGCGGAAGCGGGCCACGTTGGCCAGGGCGAACGAGCCGTCGTAATCGCGGACCTCCTTCTTGAACTTCTCGGTGTCCGGGAACTTGGCCAGGGTCTGGCCGATGGCCACCATGTCCTCCTCGTTCAGGGGCGGGTGCTTCAGCGGGAAGAGCTCGCCGTGATGGCGGAGCAGCGGCGGCGACCCG
>CAYXCX010000045.1:0-10787 GCA_964463405.1 uncultured Clostridia bacterium | reverse complement strand
TCGCCGCTGCCTCTTTTCCTGGTCGGGCGCAGGGGCGAGGCCCTGTCGCGCGGCGAGGACGCCGAGATCTGCCTGCGGCTGGCGCTGCAGGGAGGCGAGCTGCGCTACGAGCCGTCCCTGCGCGTCGGCCACCTCCTGAGGCCGGAGCGGCTCAATTGGGACTATGTGCTCGCCGCCCGGCATTGGTACGGCAGGGCGGAGGTCGTCCTGCGCATTTATCACGATGGGCTCGACCGCAACATCCCGCTGTCCTACCCGGCCAGGCTCTCGCAGCTGGAGAAAAAACTGGAGGGGCTGCCGCCCCCAGCCGGGAGCGGCCGGGCGTTGACCGACTCGGGATTGAGGCTCGCCCTGAAGCGAAACTATCTCCTGGGGCAGCGCCAGGGGCTGCTGGAGATGGGGGAGGAGGCATTCGCGGCGATGCGCCGGTCCGTCATGGCCGCGTTCCCTTCCGCTTTCCCCGCTGCCTGAAATGAACGCCCGCCCCCCCGCTCGCCCGCCCCTGCGCCTGGCCCATATCGTGCATCCGGTCGTCGTCGCGCCCGAAAGCGACCTGGTGGCCGCCCAGCCCGTCACCTTCGCCACCATGGACCTGGCCCGCAAGTTCGCCGCCGGCGCGGTCGAGGTCGAGCTGTGGGCCGTTCAATACCGCGACGAGGAGCGGATCCCCCTGCCGCCGGCCTTCGCCCGCGCCCCCGACCTGCAGCGCTCGGTGCTTGACGTCGCGTCGTTCCAGGAGCGGAGGAAACTGGCCCTGATGCGGGACCTCCTCGACGCCCTGCACGCGGCCAGCGCGGCCGACATCCTGATCTATACCAACGTGGACATCGCGCTGCAGCCCCATTTCTATCTCACAGCCGCCGCCCTCATTTCCCGCGGCCACGACGCGTTCATCATCAACCGCCGGACCATCCCCGGCCGCTACCAACGGGTGGAGGAGATCCCGCTGATGTGGGCCGAGGTGGGGGAGGCGCATCGCGGCTGGGACTGCTTCCTCTTCGACCGCAGCCTGTACCCGCGTTTCCGGTTGGGAGACGCCTGCATCGGCAGCGACTGGATCGGCCGCATGATGATCGCCAACATGGCCGCCCTGGCCCGGCGCTTCGCCGTGTTCAAGAACCTGCACGCCACGTTCCACATCGGCAACGACAAGGCCTGGAGCGCCGGCGAGTTCCGCGACTACGCCGAGCACAACAAGAACGAGTGCCGCAAGACCCTCGAGGAGTTCGACCGGCTCTACGGGCCCTTCGACCGCAAGGGGCTGCCGGGGAAGTTTTTCAACCGCTTCCCGGAGCGTGAGGCATGACCCGCGCCGCTGCGCCGTTACCCGCCCCCTGACATGGTCACCCTGGCGCACATCGTCAATCCCGCCCCGGTCGGGGAGGAGTCGGACCTCTACGTCGCCCAGCCGCTCACCCTGGCCACCATGCAGGCGGCGCGGCGGCTGGCCCAAAGGCAGGACGCGGCGGCCGTGGATCTCTACGCCGTGCAGCTGAGCGGCGAGGCCGAGGTGGACCTGCCGGAGGATTTCACCCGCCTTCCCGCCATCGGGCGCTCGGTCGCCGACCTGCGCGAGTTCCGCTGCCGGAGAAACCTGCCGCTGCTCGGCGACATCCTGGGCCGCCTGTATGAGGCCAGCGCGGCCGATTTCCTGGTCTACAGCAACGCCGACATCGCCCTTCAGCCCCATTTCTACTGGACCGTCGCCCGGCTTGCCGACCTGGGCCACGACGCCTTCGCCATCAACCGCCGGACGATCCCCGCCCGCTACCGCCGCCCCGAGGACCTGCCGCTCATGTACTCCGAGATCGGCCAGGAGCACAAGGGCTGGGACTGCTTCGTGTTCCGCCGCGATCTCCAGCCCCGGTTGAACCTCGGCAGCGCCTGCGTCGGCGCCGGCTGGGTCGGCCGGGCGCTGCTGGCCAACCTGGCCTGCCTGGCCGAGAACTTCCGCATCTTCGCCGACCTGCACCTGACCTTCCATGTCGGCAACGAAAAGGCGTGGAAAGCCGAGCGCTATTCCGATTATACCGAGCACAACCGCGGCGAGTGCCGCCGCATCCTCCTGGACCTCGAGGCGCGCTTCGGGCCGCTGGACCGCGACGCGATCCCGGGGCGCTTCTTCCGCCTGCTGGAGGAGATGCCGCAGCCATGAGCCCGCAGCAACCGCGGACGGATTCGCTCTCCCTGCCGCAGGACCCGGTTTTCATCGTCGGCTATCCGCGCTCGGGGACGACGCTGCTGCAGCGCCTGCTGGCCGCCCAGCCGGGATTCCTGTCCCTGCCCGAGACCCACTATTTTTCGGTGGTCGAGAGGCGGATGCGCCTGCAGGGAGGGGAGCGGGTCGCGCCGGCCGAGCTCGCCCCCCTGAAGCAGGCGCTGCGCGACAAAATGGAGCTGCAACTCGACGAAAGCGAAGCCGAGTCCCTGGCGCAGGCGGCCGCCAGCGGCGACCTGACCTCGAAGGCTGTCTTCGAGTTCATTGTCGGCCGTTATCTCGCCGCGCAGCTGGCCGGGCGCGACCCCGGTCCCGCCTGGCGCTGGGTGGAAAAGACGCCGACGCACGCGAATTTCCTGCCGCGCATCCTCGGCCTCTATGCGCGGGCGCAGGTCCTGCACATCGTCCGCCATCCGGTGCCGGCCGTCGTGTCGCGGCAACGGAAATTCCCCTACAATCGTGAGACGCCGCTCGAGCGGCTTGCCCAGGCCTGGAAGCGCCTGGAGGAAAACGTTTGCCGCAGCCGGGAGCTCTTTCCCGGGCGCATCCACAGCCTGCGCTACGAGGACCTGGCGGCCGACGTCGCCGGGCAGATGCGCGCCGTCGGCGCCTTCCTGGGGGCGACGTGGGATGAGAGACGCTTCCACCTCCGCCCCGGGCCCCAGGGAGTGTCCGCCATCGCCCTGCCCGCCGAGGAATGGAAGCGGCGCGACGCCGCCGGCGCGGTGGTGGACACCAACGACTCCTACCGGGGGACGCTGGCGCCTGAGCAAATCCAAGGCATCGAGGCCGTGGCGGGCGAATCCATGCGCCGCCACGGCTATGGCCATTTTTCCTGATCCGCCATGCAAGGCTCCATGAAACGCACGCTGCGCATCGCCGGCATCAACCTGCTGGTCCTGCTCGGCCTGCTGCTGCTCCTGGAGATCGTCCTGCGCGCCGTTGGCGTCGAGCCGGTTTTTTCGCGGCGCGCCGGGGCGCAGGCCGCCGGCGGCCAATACGAAAAAGCCTGCCGCGCCCTGCGCCGGGGCGAAGCCATCCGCCTCTTGCCCCATTTCTACACCGACGGCGCCGGGGTCTTCCGCGCCGCCGCTGCTCTCGAAAACGGCAGGGCGGTACCTGGCATCAATGCCGCCGGCTTCCGCGGCCGTGAGTTCCGCTTTCAGGAGACGGACAGGCCCAAGGTTCTCTTCCTCGGCGACTCCTTCACCTGGGGGTCGTCGGCCCAGCCCATCGAAGAATGCTTCGCCGACGGGGTGGAGCGCGCCGGGTACTGGACCTACAACGGCGGCATGCCCGGCACCGATCCCCAGCAGTACGCCCTGCTGGCGGAGATCCACGTGCCCCGGCTCAAGCCCGACGTGGTCGCCGTCTGCCTGTACCTCGGCAACGACCTGAAAAATTACGCGGTCCCGCCCCGTCCGCATCGCAACCTGTATTATGCCTCCAGCGTCGGCCTGCTGCGCGGCTACGACGACCGCGGCCGCTATTTCGCCGACGGCCGCCAGGCCGTCGGGTATTTCCGCAAGCACACGTGCGGCTGCACCGAGAACGTGCTCGAGGATTTTCTTTACAAGACCGTGGTCGGCAGGGCCGTCTACGGGCTGTTTCATCTTCGCGGCCGCATCCGCCCCGACCCGCAGCGGCAGTGGGTGGTCGAGTGCCTGAAGCGCATCGAGCGCGTCTGTCGGGACCACGGCGCCCGCTTCCTCCTCTTCCTGATCCCCAACAAGGCGGCGAAGAAGAACGAGCGGAACCTGCGCCTGGTGCGCTCCTTCCCGGGCTTCTCCCCCCATTATCCGCCGGGCATCGGGCGCGGCGATTACCGCCCCGACCCCGACAACCATTTCAACAACGAGGGGCACGGCAAGTTCGCCGCCTTTTTCCTCGACGTCCTGAAAGCCGAAGGCCTGCCGCCGCGACCTTGAGACCATGACGCCGGATAAGATCCTCGACCGCCTGCTGCTCGTGGGCGGCCCGCCGCGCAGCGGCACGACGCTGGCCGCCAGGATGCTGAACCTCCACCCGCGCATTTACGCCGCCGTCGACGATCACGTGCACGAATGCTGGGCGCTGTATCATTATCCGAGCCGCCGCGGGCTGGTGGACGATCTGCGCCGCGGGCCGCTGAGCCCGGCCCAGGCGCGCGAGCGCCTGGACCGCCACCTTTTCCGCAGCGGCCGCATTGCCGGCGTCGCCCCTTCGCCCAAGACCGCAGGGCTGCCAGGCGCGGAGCCGGCGACCGGAGGCGGCAGGCCCCTGCCGCGCCATGACCTGCCCCTGGGAGGCATGCCGCAGGGCTCGTGCCTGTGCCTTAAGTCGCCGGAGATCTGCTTTGTCCTGCCGCAGCTGGCCGGGCTCCTGCCCTTGGCGCGCTTCGTCCTGGTCTTCCGCCCGCTGGCGGAGATCGCCGAATCGATGTTCCGCAAAAGCCGGACGGTCCGCCGCCAGGCGGTGTTCAACCGCCGCTGGGAGGGGGAGCAGGACGGAGAGGGACGGCTGCTGCCTCCCCCGGGGGTGCCGGGGGAGTGGACCGGCCTGTGGCGCCAGGGCACGGGCTTCCAGCGCTGCCTCCTCAACGCCGCCGCCTATGCCCGGGCCATGGCCGCCGGTTGCGCCGCCCTGCCTGCCGAGCGCATCTTCGTTTACGATCACGCCCGGCTGCGGGCGCGGCCGGAGCCCGTCCTGAGCGCCCTGGCCCGCTTCCTGGGCCTGGAGGAGTCGGGATTCGCCGGCGCGGCCGCGATGATCCGCGGGCAGGCGCCGCCGCTGCCCGGCGAGCTCGCGGCCGAGTTCGAGCCGCTGCGGAGTGAGCTCGGGCTGGACGCGCTGGCCGCCGGCCTGGCCGGCCTGGCCGAGCGGTCGCTCGCGCGCTGGGGCGGCTCCGGGGGGAAGCGGGCGTGATCGTCTACTTCAGCACCGTGCGCCGCAAGCGCCCGATCCGCGAGGGCGGGGAGGTCGTCAAGCTCGACTGGACCGCCAAGCGCGTGCTGCGGGCGCTGCCCGTCTATCCCAGCGATCCCGACATCGAGGACGATCCCAACCCCCGCGGCAACAGCCGCGGCGGCAAGGGGCTCCTCGTGCGCGGCGGCGAGGTGCTGGTCGGCACCTACCACTCGCTGCTGGTCTTCGACGCCGACCTGAACCTGAAGCGGCGCATCGCCAACAACCTGTTCGTGAACCTGCACGAGATCTGCGCCGACGGCGACGACCTCTGGGTCTCCTCCACGACGATCGACTGCGCCCTGAAGGTGGACCGCCGCGGGCGCACCCTGAAGTCGTGGTGGCCGCGCGAAGAGCCCTCGCTGCGCGTTCGCTTCGGTTTGGCGCCGCTGGCCATCGACAAGCAGGCCGACAACCGCCTGCTGCATCTCTGCGCCGAACTGGGCCAGCAGCCGGGCCACACCCACCTGAACGCCGTCTGCCGCGGCGGCGGCCGGACCTACGCCCTGCTCAACCGCCAGGGGGCGCTGGTCGAGATCGAGCCCGAGGTGCGGGTGGCGCTGGAGGACGAGCGGCTGCGCAACAGCCACAGCCCGGTCGTCAGCGCCGACGGCCGCCAGGCCATCCTCTGCAGCAGCTTCCACCGGGAGATCCTGTTCTATGACCTGGCCAGCGGCGCCCTGGCCCGGCGCATCCGCCTGCTCGATTTTCCCGAGGTGGCCGCGCTGAAGGAGCAGTTCCCCGACCAGCCCTTCAACGCCGCCCTGTTCGTGCGCGGGCTCGAGCTCATCGGCCCCGAGCGCCTGCTGGTGGGCGTCTCCCCGGCCGCCATCCTCGAGATCGACGCCGCGGCCGGCAGGCTGCTGGGCCTGTTCCGGTACGGCGGCGACGTCGGCGACGCGGTCCACGGCCTGGCCCACGACCCGGCTTCCCTGGCCGTCCCCGCCGCCGCCGGCGGGCGGAGGCCCTTGCCATGACTCCCGGCTCTTCCCAGGCATTCCGGCGCTCCCTGGCTCTGGCGCTGGCGCTGGCGACCGCCGTCGCCGCCCTGGGCGAAATCGCGGCGCGCTCGAGCTTCGTGCGCCGGGCGCTGCCGGCCCCCAGCATCGGCAGCGGCCACCGCCGCCTGGACATCAAGCTTGAGCTGCTGGACCGTTTCGTCCGCGAAGAGGGCCGCCTCGATTGCCTGTTCCTGGGCGCCTCCGACGTCAACCTGGCCATCAGCCCCGAGGAGTTCGGCCGCGCCTACGCGGCTCAAGGCGGCAAGGAACTCGCCGCCTTCAATTTCGGTCTGGACGGGTTCGTGCCCCCTGCCGCCGCGGTCATGGCCGATATTCTGGCGAGGAAATACAGGCCGCTCTGGCTGGTCTGGGGGGTGTCGCCGGCCAGCTTCGGCGACAACCTGCAGAGAAAGACCACGCAGATCGTGAGCCGCCATCCCTGGTGCCGCCACATGACCGGCCGCCCCAACCTCGAGGGCTGGCTGTGCGAGCACTCGGCCGCCTACCGCTATTTTCTCCGCTTCCGCATCTGGCTCGAGCGCGCCGAGTATTCACGCGGTCTCAGCCAGAGGGAAAACCGGACGCTGCGCACGGGGGAGCCGGCCCGCAGCCATGACGACAGGACCGAAGCCTGGGACGCCGAATTCGAGCGCGAGGCGCGCCGCCGCCGGGTCCTGGAAGCATTCGCCCTCAAGCCGGAATCGCTGGCCGCCCTGGACGCCGTCGCGGGCTTGGCTCCGCCAACCCGGGTGGTGCTGCTGGAAATTCCGGTTCATCCCAGGTTCTACGGGTTGTATGGCAACGGCGTCGCCGATCACCAAGCCGCCCTGCTGCGCATCGGCAAGAGGGCGGAGCGCGGCGGGGCCCTCTTCCTCTCGCCGCCCCCAGGGCTGGTGCCCGCGGAGGGGTTTGCCAACAGCAACCACATGAACGGCTGGGGCGCGGGCGTGTTCAGCCGCTGGCTGGGCGCGCGCCTCAGGCAGGCGGTCGACGCCGGGGAGCTCCGCGAGCCGTGAACTCCGCGGGCTCAAGGATGTAGCCGGGCATGGCCGTTCATTCCGCGCGATTTTTTGCCTTTGTCGCCGTCGTGCTGCTGCTGCATTACTCCGTCTTCAGGAAGCGGCAGAACCTGCTGCTGCTGCTGGCTTCCTACGGTTTTTACTGCGCGCTGTCGGCGCGCTTCGCCGCCGTGCTGGCCGTCATGACCGCGGCCAACTTCGCCTGCGCCCTGAGGATCGAGCGCCGCCCCCGGCAAGGCCGCGCCTGGCTCCTGGCCGGAATTGCCTTCAACGTCTCGGCGCTGGTCTGGTTCAAGGCCGGCAATTGTTTTGTGCCTGACCTGCTGGCCCTGTTTTCCCGCCTGGGGTGGCCCGCCGTTTCGCCGGGAATGAGAATCGTGCTGCCGGTCGGGTTTTCCTTCTACGTCCTGCAGGCGCTGTCCTACCTGGTCGACGTGCGGCGCAAGCAATTGCCGGCCTGCACCCGTCCGCTCGATTTCGCCCTCTACCTGGGATACTTCCCCAAGCTGACCGCCGGCCCCATCGAGCGCGCCCAGAAGTTTCTGCCGCAGTTGGCCGCGCCTAGGCGCGCGGCGCAGGTCGACCTCGCGCGCAGCCTGGGGTGGATCATCATCGGCCTGCTGCGCAAGGTCGTGATCGCCGACCAACTGCTGCGGGCCATTCCGGATGCGGCGTTCCAGGCGCCGGAAGGCGTGTCCCCGCTGGCGCTCGCCGCCTGGCTCGTTGCATATGCCGTCGGCGTCTACAACGATTTCTGCGGCTACACCGACCTGGTGCGCGGGGTCAGCGGGCTTTTCGCCATTGAGTTGTCGCGCAACTTCAACCTGCCCTTCTTTTCCCGGAATTTCACCGAGCTGTGGAACCGCTGGCACATGAGCCTGTGCTTCTGGCTTCGCGATTATGTCTATTTCCCCATCAGCCGGGCGCTGGTGCGCCGCGGCACCCGCCTCAGCCAGGGGGTGAACCTGGTCCTGCCGGCCATGGCCGCCACCCTGGCCAGCGGCCTCTGGCACGGCTTCAACGCCAGGTTCATCGCCTGGGGGGCGCTGATGGGCCTGCTGCTCGTCGCCGAGAGGCTGGCCGCCCTGGGCAGGCCGCTGCGTCCCGTTTCGGCCGTGCCCGCCTGGCAGAAACCGCTCTCGGTGTTGAAGCTCTGGCTCCTGGCCGGACTGGTGGCCTTATTCAGCGCCGCCGAGCCGGGCCAGTCCCTGGCCTTTCTCTCCCGCCTGTTCTCCAGCGCCCCCTGGCACTGGCCCGATTCCAGGGTGTTCCTCATGGTCCTGCCGTCGGCCTGGCTGGATTTCAGGCAGCTGCGAACCGGCGACGAGCTGTTTTTCCTCCGTTACTCCCCGCTGAGGCTGGCGGCTTTCCTGGCCCTGGCCGGCTGGGCCGTCTTCCTGTTCTCGCGTTCGGGAATCCCCGCCCCTTTTGTCTATCAGGGGTTTTAGAGGCATGCCATGAGCCGAACCTGGAGCGAAAGCGAAATCAAGGACGCGCTGCGCCGCTACCTGTGCCGCGACATCATCAAGAACGAGGCCTATCCGCTGCAGGACGACGACCCGCTCCTGAGCGGAGGGCTGATCGATTCCTTTTCGCTCGTCTACATCGCCGTATTCATCGAGACGCAATTCGGGGTCAAGATCCCCGACACCGAGCTGACGATCGAGACCATGGACACGATCGACGCCATGGCCGCGCGCATCCAGCGGGGGTTGCCGTGAGGTCATTTGTCAACGGCAGCCATTGCCGGGTCAGCGACCGGCTGCTGGAACGGGGCAGGCTGCGCCCCGACGAGACCGCCGTCATTTTCGTCGACGAGGAGGGCGTTGGCGAAACCCTGTCCGTGGGCACGCTGCTGGGGCGGGCGGGCGCCTGGGCGCAGGCGCTGGCGAGCCTGGGGCTGAAGCCCGGCGACCTGGTCCTGCTGTCGCTCGGCCACAGCCGCGAGCTGCTCTACGCATTTTGGGCGGTCCAGCTCGCCGGCGCCGTCCCGGCCATCTTTGCCTACAAGAGCCCCCTCTCCACCCAGGCTTCCCACAGCCAGCGCCTGCTCGGCGCCCTGCGCCAAACCGGGGCGCGGATGCTCGTGACCCAGCCCGGCCAGGCGGCCGCCCTTGCCCCGCAGCTCGCCGGACCGGCGCCGCGGGTGCTGAGCACCGACGACCTGGCCAGCGCCGCCCCCGCTCCCGCCGCCGGGTACGACTTCGCCCCGGCGGGGCTGGCGCAGGGGGATGCGGCCGCCTACGTGCAGTTCACCAGCGGCACGACCGGCAGCCAAAAACTGGTGCAGCTGTCCCACCGGGCCATCCTGAAATTCACCGAGGCCTTTCACGCCCACTTGCACGTGACCGCCGCCGACGTCGTGATCAACTGGCTCCCCCTGTACCACGACTTCGGGCTCTTCGCCGGCTTCATCCTGCCGCTGTTGTACGCGAATCCCACCGTCCTGATCTCCCCCTACAAATGGCTGCGCGATCCGCTGTTCGTCCTGAAGGCCGTACAGAAGTACCGCGGCACGATCACCTTCTTCACCAATTCGGCGCACAACCACACGCTGCGCTGCGCCGCCGGGCTTGCGGCCGGCAGCCTCGACCTCTCCTCGCTGCGCCTGCTGATCACGGGCTCGGAACCCATCCTGCATGAAAGCCAGCAGCGCTTTTTTGAATTTTTCTCCCCCTTCGGGCTGAAGGAAGCCGCCCTGGGCAGCGGCTACGGCATGGCCGAAAACACGCTGGGCGTCACCGTCAGCCAGATGGGCCGGCGCAGCACGGTCGATTGGGTCGATCGCCGGCGGATGAGCGCGACCGGGCGGGCCGTGGCGCTGGCTCCCGGCGCGCCGGGAAGCATGCCCCAGGTCAGCTCGGGCAAGCCCCTGCCGTTTGTCGAATTGGCCGTCGTCGACGCCCGGCGGCGCCCGCTCGGCGAGCGGCGCGTCGGCGAGATCGCCTTCCGCAGCCCGTTCCTGTTCAGCGGCTACCGCGGCGACCGGGCGGCGGGCGAACAGGTGACGGCCGGCGGCTGGTTTTTCAGCGGCGACCTCGGCTACCAGGCCGGCGGCGAGCTGTTCGTGTGCGGGCGCCGCAAGGACCTGATCATCGTCGGCGGGCACAACATCCACCCGACCGAGATCGAGGCCGCCGTGGCCGCCGCGCTGCAGATCAGTCCCGAGCAGATCATCGCCTTTGGCCTGGCCGATGAAGCCCTGGGAACGGAGCGGGTGGTGGTCGTCTGCGGCCTGGCGAGCCTCCCCGGCCAGGAAGAAAAGGCGGCCATCGAGCGCGCCGTGCGCCAGGCGGTATACCATGAGTTCGCCGTTTCTCCCGGCGACGTCCTGCTGGTCAAAAAAAGCTGGCTGGTCAAGACCGGCAACGGCAAGATCGCCCGCGCCCTGACCCGCGAGAAGTACCTGGCCGCCGCCGGCGGCCGGACCCCCTCCCCGTGAAAGACTACGATCCGCTGCGGCCGCTCTTTTCCCTGCACGTGCCCAAGTGCGCCGGGCAGAGCTTCCGCGAGCTGCTCCAGCGCTGGTTCGCCGGCCGCTTCTTCGTCCTTTACTTCCAGCAGAGCGACGCGCCGCCGCCGCGGCGCGCCCTGGGCGAGGGCTCC
>CAYXCX010000044.1:0-10829 GCA_964463405.1 uncultured Clostridia bacterium | reverse complement strand
ATTAGATCCGGCACTGACGGTGCCGCCCTCATGATTTCCCACGGTCCAAAGATAACTCCCCTGATCAGGCAGTAGGCCCGTCACGATCGTGCCCACCTTGCTTCCTCCTTCAAACAACACTAGCCGCACATTAGTGGATAAGCCATTTGCTGTCCAGGATATCGCCT
Source organism: uncultured Clostridia bacterium (assembly GCA_964463405.1). Classification (GTDB taxonomy): domain Bacteria; phylum Acidobacteriota; class Aminicenantia; order UBA2199; family UBA2199; genus UBA2199. The sequence goes on along the minus strand of CAYXCX010000044.1, from coordinate 10,662 downwards.
TCTGCTCCCCTAACTCCCATGATTCGCCTCCGTTGGGTGAAGTAATCATCAGACCCGGAGGCGCCATTATTGAAAAATAATTGTCGCTGTAATCGCTATTGCCATAATTATCAGCCACCTTGATGCGATAGTCAGTTCCAACAGGTGCCATTCCACAGCTGTAACTGCCCACTTTCCACGAATAGCTTCCCTGATCAGATGGGAGGCCAGTAACAATATCACCAACTTTCGCGGCTCCCTTAAAGAGCACCAAACGCACATTGCCCACTGTTCCAGAAGCGCTCCACGTTATACTCTGTTGTGACACCATCAGATAGCTTTCTCCACCATTGGGGGAAATTATTGTCAAACTTGGTGGTTGAATAGTGAATACCACATCACTTTTATCGCTACAGTTTCCATCGCCGGTTCTGATTTGAATGCAATATCCTGTTCCAGCTGCAGCAGTACCACCTGAGTGCTGTCCGACCGTCCAAGCGTAAGAGCCACCATCAATAGGAATATTCTCTGCAATAATCCCGACAGGCGTATCATTTTGGAGCAATTCTATAGTAATATTCGCTGTCGCATTTACGCTGCTCCAAGTGATATTTTGGACAGATCCCAATACCCAATTCTCCTCACCATTGGGAGCCAAAACGGTCACACTTGATGCAATAGGCCTTATGGCCTTGATGCGCATTCCCTTTTCGTCATATAGAAAGGATCCTTCGGATTCGCCACTTGTTCTGTTGGTGATCAGTTTAAGGCGGTTGCGATGATCCCAACTATAATTAAATAGAGAGGAGGATGAAAGATTACCACGGCTGTCGTACGTATACCCGCTTATCTGATTTTTAGTCGAATAACTCGCAGAATAAGCAACCAAGCCATTTTCCTTGACTTGTGTCAGGTTGCCATAATAATCATAAGTATAAACGAAATTGTTGACTCGACCGACTCCAGAAGGGGTGTATGATGCTCCTGCAAGGCGATTGCGGTTATCATAGGAAAAGGCAGCATTCAGGCTGGGGGTGGCATTGTTCAGTGCGGTGATGTTTCCCACTCCATCATATGCATAACTGGCGTTGTACAAGCTTGAACTTCCCCTGTTCAGCTTTGCATTCATAATGCCCCCAAGATTGTTATAAGTGGCAGAATAAGCAGTTCCGTTTGTTCCCATTGTGATGGACGTCGGCTGTTTGTTGATTCCATATGTTGCCGAATTTACAATTGTGCTGCCATTGAACGCGACTGTCTCCGGCATGTTCAACCCATTGTTAGAGCAAACAACCTTTCTCCCATCCGGATATGTGATTTGATTCAACTGGTTATTGCCATCATATGAATACGAGATGATTTTTGCGCTAAGACCCGGGATGGATACAGTTTCACCTGTGGTCGCGCCCAAGGCGTTGTAAGCAATCGAGTTTTTTGCCCATCCCAAAGTACTTGTGACACTGAAAACTCGTCCTTTTGAGTCGTATGAAAATGATATGCTTTCATCCCCCGCATTTTCACTTAACATTTGATTGGATGAATTGTAGGTAAAAGAAAACGATGTTGTCCCCCATGTTTTGGCGGCCAGATTGTTTTCGGTATCATATGAATATTCAATCGAACCTGTTTCTGGATGGCTCTCTGAAGCAACCTGATCCAACCCATTATATGTGTATGATTGAGTACGACTTGAGTTGAATGTTGTGTTGATCAAGCGCCCGGTCCCATCATAAGAATACGTGGCGATTTTTCCCGCCGCATCAGTGAGTTTCGTAACCAATCCAGGCAGATGATTGTACTCAAGAATCGTATCGTTGCCATTGGGATCAACAATGGTTTTTTTGTCTGCAGCCAACGTGATATTGGTTATCTTCCCGCGTGGATCGGTGATTTTCTTAATCGTTCCAGCCGCACTCAGCACATAATCATAATCAACATTAATATCCGTGCTCCCCTTGCTTTCACCAATTATTCTCCCCTCTGAATCCAACGATTTCCGATAATACAGAACAATTCCATCACCAGTTTCCGCATGGCCCGTGTCCCGACCCATTCCATCCCAATATTTATCAATCTTATGACTCCCCTGGATAATAGTGACAGATGTAGTGCCCCACGAAGCCGTGACATCATTGAATCCACTAGGCATTTCTATTTTGGTTATGCGGCCAAGATCGTCATAGGTGAATTCCATGATCCCACCATGTTGGTTGGTTTCAGACAAGATGGCACTGCTATATGTTGAAATCGTGCGCGATAATTCCGTGAAAGTGGGGCGTTCTATTTTTGATAGCATTCCGTATTTGTAGGTCCAGCTTTCGGTACCGCCCGTGCCTGGCAAATTGATCGTAATGGTAATCAAATTGGGATTGCTGCCTGAATACCCGTAATCCCAGGTCAGATAAGTGCTCCCGCTTTTCCATTTCTTGATTGAGTCGATTGCGCCATTGCTATAATAAGTATAAACGGTCTCCTTCAATTTGGCACCTGAACTGCTTGTGTGGGTTTCACTTTTAATGTAATCCAACATATAGTTTGTCTCGTAAGCAGACACGGACTCGAAATAGTATTCAAGATTCTTGTAATTCGTTAAATTATCATTCCCGTAAATCTTGATTCTTGTGGGCAATCCATATCGAGACGTATCGGATCTTTCATAAAGATATTCCTCGCTTATATCAGAGTCCCCATATAGATATTTGTTTTTCTTTTTTAAAAGTGGTGCCGCTGCTTGTCCCATGTCCGTGTTCAGGACATACCAACGTGTTGTAGAAATTACTTTCCAAGTCCATTCGAATTGCTCCGTGAAGCTTCCATCGTCGGCGGCTTTTTCCTTTAACAAGCCAATCCTCCAGGGGGCGATTTCATTGTAAGCATAATACTTAACGGTGGAATCAAAAGTGGGGCCATCAATTTCTACTGTCCCGAAATCTACGTTGTAGTATGAAGGATAGGTATAGCTCCATAACCTGTAATCAGAGCTCGAACTGAATTTGAGCCTCTTTGTTTGAACCACCTTCGTAGAGAGCGCATAAGTGAAATAATAAAAAACATGATCGGCATATTCATATTCCATGCGTCCGCCATAACTGGTGTTGACCGCCAAAAGCTCCCAGTTTGAACTAAGGCCGCTCCCATACTCATAAGTGACTGGATTTAATTCCGGCGGATCAAATTCGGTCAATTTATAGTAATCGCCATTAAAACTGCCCACTGTGTATGAATAATAGACATATCCTCCAGTTGCATTTCGCACCTTTATGTATTCCAGCTTGTGCGTCGAGGAATCGGTCATGAAAGTAACTATTCGCCCCAGGCTATCCGTAATTGAACTCATGCAAGGAGAACCAGAAGCGTCATAAGTGATGTCGATGTGATGTCCGTATGAATTGGCAATTCTGGTGACCACGCGTACCTGTTCAATCACCATGTTCCCATAATTGATATTAGCCAATGCGCCGAAGGTCCAAACCGTGCCGTCCTTGAAATAGAGTTTCCAATTCGCTTTGTCCAACTTGGCGAAATCTCGGGTCAGGAAGGTTGAATAATCGTCAATGTTATGATATGCCGTCTCCCACCGGCCGTCAGGATATTCAATGACCGGAGTTTCGGTATTCATACTGTGGAGCCTTCCCATATGCATGGACCATCCAAATCCAACCCAGGAATAAGGTTCCTGCTGAATGCCCCATCCATTGCCTGGAAAACGATCCTTCAATATTTTTGAATTGTATACCCTCCAGATGTTTAAATCGAAGCCATTCGGACCTGGAAGATGGACATCGAGATTTTTCAAGGTCAAGTTGCCAGTGAACAGGTCGATGTTCTCTTCGGGAACAGCTCCATGCATCCCGTGCTCAGTAATGATGCCGAACCGATCGTAAATCCCGCTTTCGGCATGCATATTGGATGAAAACATCCAAATCACGAATGAAAGAAAGAGCAGCACTTTGATCGTCCTTGATAACAACATGTTTCCTCCTCTCCAGTTTGGAAACTTTGATTTTATTTACACTTATTTCTTTAATGAAAACAGGTGAACATTGATCGCTTGGATATTTCGCTCCAACCTGAATATTATCCCGATAGGTTTCATTCAATTGATTCTAAAAATATCGAATTTCAAAAATCAATGGACAAAGGCTAAATGTCACAAAATTCATTATACCTATGAAGAACCCCGGCTGACGGGCTTTTCTCGGGCTAAAATGATATAAATTTCCCCATTTGCCTTTAACGGGCGACTGCACCTGCCGCGCCATGGGAGATCGCCAGTTTGGTACGGCGCTTTTTTCATGAAATCATGGATTTCTGGACAATGGATTTTCAAAGTTCAGCCAAGAATCTCATGGTTGGATCTTTTTTGTTGATTTTATTATCATATCAAGATATTATATTATTGGAGGGCGCTATGCCGGCAGTAAGCTTTTATTTGAAAAAAGAGGTGTTGGACGCGGTGCGCGCCCGGGCCAGGGCCGGCGACATCCCGATTTCCCGCATCATCAGCCGCGCCGTCGAGGAATTCCTGAAGACCGGCGAGACGGCCGGGGCCAGGAAAAGGGTCATGGAGAATATCCGCACCGCCCTATCCCCCACCGGCTGGGAAGCGCTGCACCGGGAAAGGACCGCGGCCGATGCTGACCGGGATTGACACCAGTTTCTTCTATGCCCTGGCCGCGGGCCGGCCGCTGGCGGTGGAGGCATGGGAGAACAGGGAGCTGCTCACCTCCGCGCTCTGCTCCTATGAACTGAAAAAGAAGCTGCTGCGCGGCGAACTGAAAGCCTGGCCGACCGTGCTGGAGGATATCGCCCGGGCCGTGGTGGTGATGCCCGTCACCGCCGCCGCGGCTCTGCAAGCAGGGCAGCTTGCCAGCGAGACGGGCATGCCCGCCCTGGACGCGCTGATCGTCAGCTCATTCGCTGAGGCCGGCTGTGAGGAGATCCTCACCCTGGACCATCATTTCCAACTATTCGTGAAAAAGGGTTTAAAAATAACCCTTTTATCCCCTTGAATGCAACGACTCAGGGCTCTCACTTTTCTCCGGCGTGCCATCGTGTCATCCCCAAGAGGGTGGTTCACGAACCGCCACTACGCGGAGAACCAGGCTGGCCTCCGGGAGGCATCCCCTTGCAGGTCAGGCCGTTTCAGGCGCGAAGCGTCCTTCAGTAGGAGGAATACCGCCATGTCCGCCAAGCGCCTTTCTCTTCAACATCGAACTTCGAACGTCAAACCTCGAACTTCTTCTTCGTTCTTCCGCGTACCGGGAATTTGCCGCTTTCCATCTCCCCAAAATACTGATACAATGAAATTTCGCAGCGGAGGAAAACCCAATGGCTGAAACAGGCAACAAGACGACCGCATTGAACAACGCCGTTTCGCAGATCGAGAAACAGTTCGGCAAGGGATCGATCATGAAGCTGGGCGGCAAGGACGTGGTGCAGATCCCCGCCATCTCCTCGGGATCGATCGCCCTGGACATCATCTCCGGCATCGGCGGCTTCCCGCGCGGCCGCGTCATCGAGATCTACGGGCCGGAAGGCTCGGGCAAGACGACCCTGGCCCTGCACGCCATCGCCGAGGCGCAGAAGGCCGGCGGCTACGCCGCCTTCATCGACGCCGAGCACGCCCTGGACCCGCTCTACGCCCAGAAGCTCGGCGTCAACATCGACGAGCTCTACATCGCCCAGCCCGACTGGGGCGAGCAGGCGCTGGAGATCGCCGAGATCCTGGTGCGCTCGGGCGGCGTCGACATCATCGTGGTGGACAGCGTGGCGGCGCTGGTCCCCAAGGCCGAGCTGGAGGGCGACATGGGCGACAGCCACATGGGGCTGCAGGCGCGGCTGATGAGCCAGGCGCTGCGCAAGCTGACGGCCATCGTCTCGCGCTCCAAGACCACCTTCGTCTTCCTCAACCAGCTGCGCGAGAAGATCGGCATGTTCGTCGGCAACCCGGAGGTCACCACCGGCGGCCGGGCGCTCAAGTTCTACAGCTCCATGCGCATCGAGGTCAAGCGCATCATGGCCATCAAGGAGGGGACCGACATCGTCGGCGGACGCGTGCGCATCAAGATCGTCAAGAACAAGATGGCCCCGCCCTTCAAGGAGGTCGAGGCCGACCTCTATTACGGCCGCGGCTTCTCCAAGGAGAGCGACCTGATCGAGCTGGGCGTCCTGTACGGCGTCGTCAACAAGCAGGGGGCCTGGTACTCCTACAACGACAACCGCCTGGGCCAGGGCAAGGAGGCGGTGCGCAAGCTGTTCGAGGAGGACCGCAAGCTCTTTGAGGAGATCAAGGCCAAGGTGCTGGAAAAGGCCGCGCCCCAGCCCCGCGAGCGGGAGAAAGAGGAGAGTTGAAAAACGTCAGGCCGGCTTTTTCCCTGATTTTGCCGGCAACTGTCTGGCCATGGCGCTGAAAGACCTGCTGCGCGGCAAGTTCCCGGCCAGGCTGGCAGCCCTCTTCGCTTCGGGACGCGAGCGGCAGGAGCTCCTGGCCCAGCTGGAGGAGGAGCTGATCCTGGCCGACATCGCCGTCCCCCTGGCCGAGCGCCTCGTCACCGCCGCCTCCCGGCAGGCCGGCGGCGCCGGCGGCCGCGAGCAGGTCGCCGCCCTTCTGCGCCGCGAGATCCTCTCGCTGTTCCCCCAGCCGCGCCAGCCCCTGGCCGGGCCCGGCCCGGCGGTCCTGCTGCTGGTCGGAGTCAACGGCAGCGGCAAGACCACCACGGCCGCCAAGCTGGCCGCCTGGTACAGGGCCCGCGGCCGTTCGCTGCTGCTGGCCGCGGCCGACACCTTCCGCGCCGCCGGCTCCACCCAGCTGGCCCTGTGGGGCGAGCGGCTGGGCGTGCCGGTCGTGGGCGGCGAGCGCGGCGCCGACCCCGGCTCGGTGGTGTACAACGCCCTGCAGGCCTGGCAGAGCCGCGGCCTCGACCTGCTGATCGTCGACACGGCCGGCCGCGTGCAGAGCAAGGAACACCTGATGCGCGAGCTGGAGAAGCTGACCCGGGTCGTGGCCAAGGCCGCGCCGGGCCAGCCGGCCGAGACCTGGCTGGTGCTGGACGCCTCCACCGGCCAGAACGCCCTGGTGCAGGCCGAAAAATTCCGCGAGTTCTCCAAGATCAACGGCCTGGTCCTGGCCAAGCTCGACGGCACGGCCAAGGGCGGGGCGGTGGCCACCATCGCCTGGAGCATGAAGCTCCCGGTGTTCTTCGTCGGCGCCGGCGAGCAGGAGGGCGACCTGTGGGAGTTCTCCGCCGCCGAGTTCGCCGACTCGCTGCTGGGGCAATGAGCCGCGACGCCGAGGACCGCCGCTTCATGGCCATGGCCCTGCGCCTGGCCCGCCGCGGCCTGGGCGCGACCGAGCCCAATCCCATGGTCGGCGCCGTGGCGGTCCGCAACGGCCGCGTCGTCTCGGCGGGCTGGCACCGCGCCTGCGGCGGCCCCCACGCCGAGGCCATGGCCCTCGAGGGGGTGCAGGCCGCCGGCTCCTCCCTGTACGTGACCCTGGAGCCTTGCGCCCACCACGGCCGGACCCCGCCCTGCGCCGACTTGATCGCCGCCGCCGGGGTCAAGCGGGTGGTGGCGGCCATGATCGACCCCAACCCGCTGGTCAACGGCGCCGGCCTGGCCCGGCTGCGCGCCGCCGGCATCGAGACCCGGGTCGGCGTCCTGGGCGAACGGGCCGAGCGCCTGAACCGCCATTACCTCAAGTTCATGCGCAGCGGCCTGCCCTGGGTGACGCTCCACGCCGGCGTCTCGCTCGACGGCAAGATGGCCGACCGGGCGGGCCGCTCGCGCTGGGTCACCTCGCCGGAGCTGCGCCGCCTGGCCCACGCCCTGCGCGGCGAGTTTTCGGCCATCCTGGCCGGCCGCAACACCGTCCTGGCCGACGACCCGCGACTGACCCTGCGCGAGCCTGGCTGGGAGTGCAAGAAGCTGCTGCGCGTGGTCCTGGACAGCGGCAACACGCTGCCCAAAAGCCTGGCCGTGTTCCGCGACCAGGAGCGCTTTCCCCTAACCATCTTCAGCGCCGAGGAGTCGGCCCGGCTCGGCCGCAAGGCCGAGCGCCACTTTTTCGTCCCGGCCGGGCCGGGCGGAGTGAGCCTGACTGCCGTGCTGGAGACGCTCGGCAAAATGGGCGTGGCCTCGGTGCTGGTCGAAGGGGGCGGGCAAGTGCTCGATTCGTTCGTCGGCCAGGGGCTGTTCGACGAGGCGGCGCTGTTCTATTCGGGCAAGCTGCTGGGCGGCCGCGACTCGGTCCAGCCCTTCGTGTCGGGCGCCGCGGCGATCGACCTGGCGCCGGAGCTGGGCGGCTGGACCGCGCTGCGCCTGGCCGGCGGCTTCTTCGTCAGGGGGGTGCGCACATGTTCACCGGCCTGATCTCCGCCCTGGCCACATTGGTCGTCCTGGAAAAGAAAGCGCCGCCGCGGCTGACCCTGCGCGCCTCGCTGGACCGGCCGCTGGCCGTGGGCGGCTCGCTGGCCGTCAACGGCGTCTGCCTGACCCTGATCGAAAAGCGCAACGACCTGCTCAACTTCCAGCTGGCGGCGCCCACCCTGCGCCTGTCCAACCTGCAGGACCTGGCGCCCGGCTCGCTGCTGAACGTCGAGTCGCCGCTGACCCTGAACGATCCGCTGGACGGCCATTTGCTCAGCGGCCACATCGACGGCACGGCGCGGCTGCGCTCGGCCACCCGCGGCGGCTCCGCCTCGCGCTGGACCTTCGCCTACAAGGAGCGCGACTGGCGCAGGTTCCTGGTGGCCCGCGGCTCGCTGGCCCTCAACGGCGTCAGCCTGACCGTGACCGACGCCGGCCCGGGCTGGTTCGCGGTCGAGCTCATCCCGCAGACGCTGAAAGCGACCAACCTCGGCCGGCTGCGCCCGGGCGAGCGGGTCAACGTCGAGCTGGACATGATCGCCCGATACCTGTTCCACTTCCAGGAACGGTCCTGATTCCGCCGGGCAACGCAGCGAAGCCGGTCCTGAAGGGCGGGACAGCCTTCCGGGAAATCGAATATGGGGACGGATTGTGATTCTATGATTTTGGCTTGCGCCGCCTCTTGGCTTCCCAATACAGATGGGAAAGTGACAGGTATTGCAACTCGCTAAACGGCTCCATCTCGGAAATTTGCTTGAAGTTCAGGCCCGCCAAATCTCGCAATCTTACCAATAATTCCCCCCGCAGCCTTTTGCCATTGATCGTACCCGTTTTGATTTCATCCATCTGCACCCCGAAGGTGCGGGCGAATTCCCAGATGACTTTTTCTACCGGGTCAAAATCATAATCATCCCGACGCCGTTTTTTTAATGCATCCGGTTTATGCCGGCGATCGAATTCTGCCAAAGCCCGGTTCAAAAAATCCTTGTCTCCCAATATTGGACCGAATGGAGTGTGCAGTAACGGCAGGGAATTCTGCAAATCCGACTTTATTGCTTCGGCCAAACCTTTCCTGCCGCTGAATAGTTCCAGCACATAATCGCTATCCAGCCATGGCATAATTGCTTTTTGCGCATTGCGGCTACCGCTCGACCAGGGGTAATCGTCATGCTGGTTCGCCAATCCAGCCCGCAGGGGGTTTTGCAGCACATAGATGATCGCCATCCGGAGATAAGAGTCATCCTCGATGATGGTCGAGTGGAATCGGCTCTGAAAAACGTACCCCTTGCCGCCGACTCCTTTCCTATAGAGGGATGCAAAATGGGTGTTCAGGTTGCGAAAGAAATCGGACATCCGCCCCGAAGCATTCTGCAGAACCAGATGGTAGTGGTTATCCATCAGGCAATAGGCGAAAATGCGCATGTTGTACTTGGGCGCCTTTTCGGCCAGCATTTCCAGTAATGCTTCCTTACGTCTGTTCCCAGCCAGGATCGGTTCGCCATTATGCCCGCGATTCGTGCAGTGATGAAAGGCTCCCGGATAGGTAAATCTAGGTTGTCTCATACTTCAACCATAGCATCAAAGTCATACAATCACAATCCGTCCCTTATCTTAAAGTGAAAAGCCCTGGGCTTTTATGAATCACGACAACTCATCTTGTTTTTCTTTATCATTACTCATCACTTATCACTCATCACTTTTTCTGCTGCTGCCACTGCCGCCATCACGACCACTTGCAGCTCGCAAAATTCCCTTGTTTTCCCCCCTGGATTGCCTTATAATTGCAAAAGGCAGGACCCCATACATGACCATCACCGTTCCCGAAGCCCTGGAAGCCCTGAAAGCGGGCAGGATGATCATCATCGTCGACGACGAGCACCGCGAAAACGAGGGCGACCTGATGATCGCCGCCGACAAGGTCACCCCCGAGGCGGTGAACTTCATGGCCCGGGAGGCGCGCGGCCTGATCTGCGCCTCGCTCACCGAGAAGCGCAGCGACGAGCTCGCCCTGCCGCTGATGGTCCACGACAACACCTCCCATTTCCAGACCCCCTTCACCGTCTCGGTCGACGCCAAGCGCAATACCACCACCGGCATCTCGGCCTTCGACCGCGCCGAGACCGTCCGCTGCCTGATCGACCCGGCCGCCCGCCCCGACGACCTGTCGCGGCCCGGGCATATCTTCCCGCTGCGCGCCCGCGACGGCGGCGTGCTGGTGCGCACCGGGCACACCGAGGCCTCGGGCGACCCGGCGCACCTGGCCGGCCTCACCCCCGCCGGCGTCAACTGCGAGAACATGAAGGAAGACGGCAC
>CAYXCX010000043.1:0-10919 GCA_964463405.1 uncultured Clostridia bacterium | reverse complement strand
TATAATGCTGTCGCCCGCGAACGGAGAAGCGCATGAAAATTTTCCTGGACACCGCCAGCACCGCCGAGATCAAGAAGGCCCTGGCCTACGGGGTCGTCGACGGCGTCACCACCAACCCCAGCCTGATCGCCAAGGAGGGCAAGGAATTCCTCCCCCTGGTGCGCGAGATCACCTCATTGGTGCCGGGCCCGGTCTCGGTCGAGGTGACCGCCGCCACCCCCGACGAGATGATCGCCCAGGCCGAAGCCTACGCCGCCCTGGCCGCCAACGTGGTCATCAAGGTCCCCATCAACCTCGAGGGGCTGCAGGTGGTCAAGGCCCTCGCCGGCCGCGGCATCAAAACCAACGTCACCCTCATCTTCTCCGCCTCGCAGGCGCTGCTGGCCGCCAAGGCCGGCGCCACCTACGTGTCGCCGTTCGTCGGCCGCGTCGACGACGTCTCGGGCGACGGCATGGCGCTGGTCGAGGACATCGCCCTCATCTATGACAATTACGACATCGCCACGGAAATCATCGTCGCCTCAGTGCGCCACCCCCTGCACTTCGTCGAGGCGGCGCGCATCGGCGCCCACGTGGCCACCATCCCCTTCGCCACCCTGGCCCAGCTGCTGAACCACCCGCTGACGGCCAGCGGCATGGCGCGCTTCCTGCAGGACTGGGAAAAAGTCAAGCGCTGAGCGATGAAGAGAAAGGCCAAGGCGCTGATCGGTTTTTTTTTATACTTTCGCTCTGCGCCGGGGCCTACTTCGGGGCCAAATATTACGTCTTCCGCCTGATCGCCCAGGACGGCGCCGTCGCCGTCCGCTTCCGCGATTTGCGCCTTTCCCTCTTCCCGCTGGGCTTGCAGATCCGCAACTTGCGGAACTTCCCCATCCGCGACCAGAACCTGGTCTCCTTCGCCGCCGTGAACGTCTACCTGCCGACCACCTCGCTGTTCATGAAGAAGAAGGCGATCAGCGTCGAGATCGAAAAGCCGCTGTTCATCCTTGACGACACCCTGCTGCGCCGCAGGGACAAGCCGGGCGCCGCAGGGCTTGGGGCGCACTTCGCCATCCACCGCCTCCGCCTGCGCGAGGGCGAGCTGCGCTTCCAGGGCCGCGACTTCCAGGCCCGCCTCCTGGCCTTCACCCTGCAGACGGGCAGCCTGGCCGAGGAATTCTCATTCCGCCTCGACTCCCCGCACCTGCGGGTGACGCTGCCGCTGGGCGGCGAGAAGGTGATGCTGGCGGGCAACCTGGCCGCCGAGGTCCATCAGGCGGGAAATTCCTGGAAACTGAGCCGCTTTTCCTGGCAGACCGCCAAGCTGCGCTTCGCCGCCAACGGCCGCCTGCTCCCCCGGGGCGCCTTCCAGCTCAACGTGTCGGCCCAGGGCAGCCCTGAGGACCTGCTACGGCCCATCCTGGAGGAATTGACCGTGAGCGGACTCATCTACGCCGACGCGCGCATCGCCCGCGACGGCCAGGGGGTCGTGCGCGTCGGCGCCGACTTCAATTCCTCCTCCTGCCTCATCCAGGACAACCGCTGCGCCGACCTGCGCGGCACGGTCCAGTGGGACAGCCGCGGGCGGGCGCTGCAGCTGGAGGCGGTCTTCGACAGCGAGCTGGCCCGTTCGCGCCTGCTCCTGGCCTCGCGCTCCCGGGAAACGCGCGTCACCCTGCAGGACATCCCCGCCGCCGCCCTGGCCGGCGTCCTGGACATCCGCCAAGACGCGCCGCTGGCCGGCATCGTCCGCCGCGGCGAGGTGGAGTTCGTCCCCGGCTTCATCCGCGGCCGGGCTGAGCTGGACGCGACGCCGGCCCAGCCCCTGAGCCGCCCCTTCGTCGCCAAGGGCCGCGTCGATTTCCAGCGCGACAAAAAGGCCAGGCGCACCACCTTCTCCGGGGACAGGCTGCAGACCGGCGCCGGCGAGCTCAGCATACGCGGCGCGACCGACTCCCTGGCCCACACCGTCGAAGTGCGCGTCGGCGCCGCCTTGCGCGGGCTGGAGGCCGTCGCCCCCTACGCCGCCCACTACCTGGACCTGGACCTGCGCCCCTGGAACCTGAGCGGCGGCAGCGGCGAATTCGAGCTGCGCATCGACCGCCGCGGCAGCAGCAGCCGCATCGACAGCCGCTTCCGCGTGGGGCAATTCCTGGCCAATGGCCAGGCCATCGCCAGCCTGCGCGGCGAGGTGCTCCACGCGCCGCCGGCCACGCGCGGCGACTTCGTCCTCGCCGCCCCCGACCTCGAGTCCCGCGTCGAACTGGAGGTTGTTCCAGGCCGGACCGCCATCCGCTTTCCCGACCTGCGCGGGGAGGCGGCCAAGATCATGAAGATTCTCGGCCTGGCGGTCGACCTGCGCGGCCGCATCGCCGGCGACGTGACCTACCGCAGCGGCCGGGCGCTGCCCGAGCCAGAGGTCCAGGGCACGCTCCGCGCCGAACGGCTGTCCTTCCTGGGGCTGGGCTTCGAGCAAGTCGGCGCCGCCCTCTGCTCCAACCTGCAGGGCATCGCCCTGTCGGGCCTGGAGTTCGTCCACCGCGGCGGCCGCGGCCGCGGCGACGTGCGCGTCGACTTCGGCCGCCGGGCCTTCGACATCCACGGCGCCGTGGCCGGCCTGGACGTGTCGCGGCTTGCGGGCGGGTTACGCGGCCGCGCCGACCTGGAGATCGACGGCCGCGGCGAATTCATGAAGGATCCGCTGTCGGTCTCCTACAGGCTGCACGACCTGTTCTATTACCAGGACCGCCCCTTCCACGCCGAGGGCAGCGCTTCCCTGGTCACCGATTTTTCCGATTTCCGCTTGTCGACGCAGGGCGACGTGCGCGACCCGCTCGGCGCCTTCCCCTACCGCGTTGACCTCGGACGCTCCCAGGGCCGCTGGAACGGCCAGTTCCAGTTCGACCTGCGCGACCTGGACCTGCTCATCCCCTGGAAAAACAACGACGGCGCCATGCGCCTGCTGGGGCAGTTCTTCACCGCCGCCGACGGCGGCATCGGCAGCCGCGGCGTGGCCGTGTTCTCCGGGCGCACCCTGTCTCTGCCAAATTTTTCCCATTCCCTTGACGATTTCCAGGGGACGGTGACCTTCGCCGAAGGCCGCTTTTCGCTGCAGTCGCTGCACGGCCGCATGGGCGGCGGCCCGGTCGAGGGCAACGGCCAGCTGGCGCTCGCCGGCGGCAGGCTGGAGCAGCTGTTCATCACCCTGCAGGGCCGGGACCTGCGCCTCTATCCCATGGACCGCGCCGCCTGCGTGGTCAATCCCAACCTGACCCTGCGCTACGAAAACCGGCAGCTGCGCCTCTCGGGTTCGCTGGCCTTCGCCTCGATCGACTGGCACCGCGAGATCGACGAGCGCATCGTCTTCAGCACCCGCTCGCAGCTGTCCACCGCCGAATCCAAGATCCTGGAGGCGCTGCGGCTGGACATCGCCATGGAAAGCGAGGACATCCGCCTGCGCAATTCGCTGGGCCGCATCCGCGGCCGCCTCAAGCTGCGCCTGACCGGGACCGCCTCCTTCCCCATCCTGAGCGGCGTCTGCGAGGGCAGCCAGGGGGAAATCTTCTTTTCCGACCGCTCCTTCAACCTGCTGAAGGCCAAGCTGGTGTTCAACAACCCCGCCCTGATCGACCCGCTGATCCACGTCGAGTCCGAGGCCTTCATCCAAAACTACCGCATCCGCTTCGACATCCGCGGCAGCGCCTCGCGCGCCAAGCCCGAGCTGAGCTCCTCACCGCCGTTGCCCACCCAGGACATCCTGGGCCTGGTCTCGCTGGGCGAAGTGTTCCAGCGCACCGGCTCGCTGGAAATCAGCTCGCGCGAGGGGGGCACCGCCCTGGTCACCACCAAGCTGACCGAAGAGATCAAGAACCGCGCCAACAAGCTGCTGGGCATCGACGTGCTGCGCATCGACCCCGTCTTTTCCGGGCAGTCGACCCTGGACACGTCGCGGCTGACCATCGGCAAGTCGATTTCCAAGGACCTGGTCGTCGTCTACTCCACCACCCTCTCCACCTCGCGCCAGGAAATCCTCTACCTGCAGTACCAGCTCTCCCCCTCCCTTTCGCTGATCGCCATGCGCAACCAGGAAGGGCGCTACAGCCTGGACCTGCGCCTGCGCTCGCGGCGCTGAGGAGCCCATGCGCGCCGCCGCGACCGCGCTGCTGCTGCTGCTGGCCCCGGCCCTGCGCCCGGCGGCGGCTCCGGCCGCCGCCGCTGCCGCCGAGCCGCGCATCGGGCTGGTGCGGCTGCTGGACGCCGCCGGCGCCGAGGACCCCTCCCTGAAGCCCTACCGGCCGCTGGTCGACGTGCGCCCCGGCGACCCCTACCGCTACCCGCCGCTGCGGCGCAGCATCGAGAACCTGCACCGCACCGGCATGTTCGCCGGCGTCGAAGTGCGGATGCAGGAAGGGGCTGGGGGACGGCGCGACCTTTTCTTCGTCCTGCAGCGCAAGCCGCGCGTCAGCGCCCTGGGCTTCGCCGGCGACCCGCCGCTGCCGGCCAAGGCCATGCGCGCCGCCATCTACTCCCTGCGCCGGGGCGATCTCTTCGAGGAGGGGCGTCTGCCCAAGGCCGTCGCCGAGCTGCAGGAGCTGCTGCGTTCCCGCGGCTACTTCGGCGCCCGGGTCACGCCCAGCGTGCGCCTGTCGGCCGACCGCGCCTCCTGCGCCGTCCAGTTCGCCATCGTTCCCGGGCGCATCGCCCGCATCGCCCGCCTGGTGGTCGACGTCGACGACCCGCAGCAGGCGGGCGCCATTCTGGGCTATTACCGCGGCCGCCAGTACTACCTGGCCCAGGAATTCGCCAGGGCCGAGGAGCGTGCCCGGCGGCTGCTCAAGGCCGCCGGCTACTACTTCCCCGAAATCAGGGTCGGCGAGGAATTCCTGGACCCGGAACGCACGGCGCTGAACCTGACGGTGTCCGTGGCCTGCGGCTACCGCTACCGCTTCGTCTTCCAGGGCATGGACGAGCGCATGGGGCTGGTCGCCGACGTGTGGGAGCGCCAGGTGTTCGAAAAATGGGCCGAGGAAGAGAGCCGCGCCCGGCTGCTGAACCACCTCAAGAACGAGGGCTACTTCGCCGCCCGCGTCACCTCCTCGGTCACCACCCGCGGCAGCGAGAAGACCATCCTGTTCGCGGCCGAGAAGAACCGCCGCTACCGCCTGGGGCGGATCACCGTCAGCGGCAACCGGACGGTGGCCGCGGAGAAGATCCACGAGATCATCCGCGCCGACAACCTGCTGTTCAACAAGCTGTTCTGGCTGCGGCTCAGCTCGCTGGTCGCCGACCTGGAAGTGCTCAAGCTCTATTACTATTTCCAGGGCATCTCGCCCCTGGAGATCCGCCTCGAGCCCAGTTTCCGCTCCGGGCGCGTGGACATCGAGTTCGCCGTCAGCGAGGGCAGCGCCACCCGCATGGGCAGCGTCGAGTTCAACGGCAACCGCGCCTTCGCCGCCGGCCGGCTCTACCGCCTGCTGAAGAGCCGCACCGGCACCCCCTACGTGCCCAAGCAGCTCAGCGACGACATCGTCCGCCTGCAGAATTTCTACTGGGACAACGGCTACGACGACGCCGCCATCCGCACCGAGCTCTCGCCGGGCGCAGAGAAATCGCTGCTGGTCACCATCCACGAGGGCGAGCTCCGGCGCACCGGGCAGCTCATCCTCATTGGCGCCTCGCCAGCCCAGCGCGGCCTGCTGCGCCGGCTGTACCCGCTGCGCCCGGGAGAGCCGTTCAGCCGCAACCTCCTGGACTCCTTCCGCGCCGACGTCGAGAACAGCGCCGTTTTTGCCGAGGTGCGCGTGGAAAAGCTCCTGCGCGCCGGCGGCGTCGTCGACGTGCTGGTGCGCGTCGTCCCCGACCGCAGCCGCCTCACCGGCTTCGGCATCGGCTGGGAGGAGCGGCGCGGCCCGCGGGGAACGCTTGAGCTCCAGGAACGCAACCTCCTGCAGTCGACCTCGTCGCTGGCCGCCACCCTGCAGCTGGGCGTCAACACCCGCGACGGCAGGCTGGTGGTCAACGACCGCCGCGGCCTGCTGACCGTCGACACCCCGCTCTTCTTCGCCGGCCGGGTCAACTCCTCGCTGCAGCTCTGGGAGGAGGACGAAACCTATCCCAGCTACCGCTTCCGCCGCTGGGGGCTGGGCGCCTCGCTGGTCAAGAAGTTCTCCGACAAGCTGTTCCTGCTGGCGTCGGCCAGGTGGTACCGCACCACCCTCAAGTGGCTGGACATCCCGGAGTACGGCGTCGACCAGCTGGACAAGCCCTTCAACACCACGGCCCTCTCCTTTTCCTTCGTCAACGAGGGGCGCAACGACCCGTTCAACCCCCGCAGC
Organism: uncultured Clostridia bacterium; assembly: GCA_964463405.1. Lineage (GTDB taxonomy): Bacteria > Acidobacteriota > Aminicenantia > UBA2199 > UBA2199 > UBA2199. Next base: position 4,605 of record CAYXCX010000043.1, on the reverse strand, counting down.
GGCCACTTTCTCACCGCCGACCTGAAGCTGGGGCTGCCCGTCTTTGAAAAGGACTACACCTTCCTGAAGTTTTTCTGGAATTACCAGCGCCACTATCCCTTGCTGCGCCAGGGGACGTTCAGCGTCTCGCTGAAGAACGGCATCGCCTTCGGCGACATGTCCATCAGCGAGCGCTTTTTCGCCGGCGGCTCGCACTCGTTCCGCGGCACGCGCAACGACCGCCTGGGGCCGATCAACCTGGGCAGCGCGAGCGAGGGCGGGCTGAAGGGCAAGCCGGAGGGGGGCAACATCCTGCTGCTGCTCAACCTGGAGGCCACCCTGCCCAGCCTGCTGCTGCCCATGAAAGACCTCTATTTTACCCTGTTCGCCGACGTGGGCAACGTTTTCGCCAAGTCCAGCGACCTCAACCTGCGCAAGATGGAGCGCGCCCTGGGCTTCGGCCTGAAGTACCGCACGCCCATGGGCCCCATCCGCCTGGACTTCGCCTTCAACCTGCGCCAGGCGGCCGAGCAGAACTTCCTGGTGCAGATCGGCATCGGCAACGTGTACTGATCTTACAAGTGCTCGGCGTAGGGTCGAAGGTGCAGGGCGGAAGGGAAGAGCACTCACGAGAGTATTGCCTGCCAGGGATCTCTTCTTAACCCTACGCCTTATGCCCTACACCTTGAACCGAGAGTCGCTGAACATCACAGGTTGAACCGGTATGTGGCCTTGAGCATGAACACGTTGTCGCCAGGGGCCGAGGCCAGGTCGCGCAGGTCGCGGCCGAAATCGAAGTCGCCGGCATTGGCGAAATCCTGGCGGTTCTGCGTCCAGACGAAGTAGAGGGCCGAGCCAAGCCGGTATTCCCAGCGGAAAACCACGGTGCCGCGCAGCGACTTGACGTTGAAGTCGGGATCGGCAAAAGCAAACGACGGCGCCGGGCCGGCGCCGTCGGGGTCGACCTTGTATTCCTCCCCGTTCCTGACGATCGTCGAGCCTTCCTGACCATACAGGGTGAATGAGCCGGTCGCCGGCTTGGCCAGCTCCTTGAAACCCGAGTAGGCGCCTACGGCGATCAGCGGCTGCAGGAATGCCTGCAGGCTGATCCGCGGCGAGAAGATCCAGTTCAGGCGGATCTCGGCCGACAGGACCTTCTCGTCCAGGCTGGCAAACACGTGGCGCCGGCCGAAGGTGGAGGTCTGGCGCGGATCATCGATGTTGGCCACCCATTGGCGCAGGGTGTGGACGACTTCGATCTCGGGATGGAGGGAGAGCGAGACGTTGCTGCGCGGCTTCCAGCGCAGCTCCGGACCGACCGCGAGGTCCAGGCCGCTGCCGTCGCGGCGGTTCGCCATCTCGCCGTTGAGCGAAAACACGAGCGGCTTGCGGCTGTCGCTGTACACGTGGAAATCGATGAAAGCCCCGGGGGGCAGCCGCAGCAGCGGCCCGCCGCGCGTGGCCTCCTTGTCAAAGCAGGCGTCCATGAATCCCAAATCGATTTCGCCTCCCCAGTAGTTTAAAAATTCCCCGTAGGCGAAAAGGAAATAGTTCTTCATGACGGTGTTGCCACCGAAATCCCAGCCGCGCGCCGCGGCGCCCATCACCTGGGCGCTACGGAAGACCTTGCCGGGATGAAGCCAATTGTAGCCGGTGATCAGGTGGGAGTTGACGTAATCGCCCCGCCATTGGAAGCCAAGGTCATTGACCTCAAAACCCGGGGAGATGGCTCCCAGGGCCGCATTGAATACAAAATTGCCTTTCTGCCTGTTCAAGGCCAGGCGCCCTGACCAGCCGCTCATGGAAGTGCTCCTGGGATCGAGAGCCAGGTAGCCGGCGTCGGGGCGCTGGAAATAATGGCGCGGCGACCGCTGCAGCCCCTGGATGTATTCCGGGCTGCCGTCGACGCGGGACGCCCCCAGCCAGCCGGTCAGGGCCCATTCCTGCTTTTTCCCCAGGTGCAGCCAGCCGTCGACTCCCAGGGCCAGCGCCTGTCGGCTTAGGATCCCGTCCAATTCCCCGCCGACCAAGTCGCGGAAAACGCCGCTGGCGATGAATCCCAGCCCCTGGCGGCCCTGGCTGAATTCTTTCTGAGCGCGCAGGACGGCATAATCGCTGAAAGGCTCGACCTCCCGGCTGAAGCGGTCGCCGCCGGCATCGATGATGGCGTACTCGCGCTGCGTGACCGCGTTCAGGAAGCCGACGTTCCAATTGCCGGCCAGCTTACCGCTGAGCTTGGCCGCGCCCAGGATGGTGGTCGTTTCCGGCATGTCGACGCTGCCGCCGCTTGCGGCCGTTCCCTGCGGCGGCCGGCCGATGCGCCGGCTGTAAAAGAACTCCGGGCTGCTCCAGTTGAAACCCATGTTGTTGTTGGCGCCTCCGTAGCCGAAGGCGAACGTGTTCGCCCCCTCAATGAAGAATGGCCGTTTTTCGGAGTAATAGGTTTCGAATACCGAGAGGTTGACCTCAGCCGGGTCGACCTCGACCTGGCCGAAGTCGGGGTTGAGGGTGAGGTCGAGGGTCAAATTGCTTTTTAGCCCGTACTTCAGGTCGATGCCGGCGTTGGCCAGCAGCTGGCTGCCGTCACGGAACGGATTTCCCTCTTCTTTCGGGCTGAAGGCCAGCTTGCCGGCCGCATAGGGCATGGCCTCAAAGTGGCGTCCGGGACGGATGCCGCAGATGCCGGTCAGACGGGCGAAGCGCGATACAAAACCGTTCTCCTCCTTGGGCACCCAGGCGAAATAGTCCTGCTCGTTCTTGCGCTGGATGGTACGCTTGAAATTGACCCCCCACAGGTATTCGTCCCTGGCGGGGAAGCGCAACTGGTCGTAGGGGATGCGCATTTCCACCGTCCAGCCCTGCCCGTCGACCAGGGCCGCGCTCTCCCAGACCCCATCCCAGCTGTCGTCGTCCCACTCATCGTTGTACAGGGTGGAATCGATGATCGAACCGGCGGGGCTGACGCTGAAGGCGAAGCCGCTGCGCCGGTCGAAATAGGGGTCGACGGCAAAAGTGAACCAGTCGGAGTCAAGTTCGTCGTCGCGGCGGCCAAGCAGCCCGACGATCTTTCCCGGCTCGCTGTCGTACAGCCGGGCGGCCACATACAGCGCCTTGTCATCAAAGGCCACCCATACCTCGGTGGCCTCGCTGGCCGGTTTGCCGTCCAGGGGATTGCGCTGGATGAAGCCTCCGGCGCCCGGTCCCTGCCAGACGGCTTCCTGCAGGATTCCGTCAATGCGGATCGTCTCCCGGCTGCGCCGGGCCTGGACGTCCGGGGCGGCGGCGGCCAGCAGCCAGGCAGACAACGCCCAAAATCCAAAGAAATGAATTTTTTTGCGCATTCGCCCTCGGCCCCAGATGAGATGCAACTCTGGGCCGTTCCTTAGACGGAAACGCAAGGCAAAAAGTTTCCGCGGACGAAAAAACTCGGCAGGCCTCACGTGTCCGTGTCCATGACAGTACCGCATGGGCGAACGCGCCTTCTCAACGCTTAAAAGTTCGTTTTTTGCTGTTGCTATCACTAACACTAACACTAACACTAAGAGCTCGTTTCTTAGTTTCTCATTCTTTGCGTTTTGCTTCAGGCCGCCAGGAAATAGGCCGCTGCCAGCAGCAGATCGGTGGCGATGACCAGGGCCACGTTCAGCCCCTGGGCCCGCACCAGGCGCGGCGGGTCATCGTGGTGCCGCCAAGCCAGGAACGCTGCCGCCGCCCCCAACGGCAGCGCCGCCAGGGCCAGCAGCACGGCGTGGGGGATGTTCAGCAGGAAGGGGCCGGCGGCGATCAGCGCGAAGACCAGCAGCACGCCAATTGCATAGAGTACCGCGCTGCGCTTCGTGCCGAGCAGGATGACCAGGTGGCGGCGCCCGCCGCGGCGGTCGGCCTCGGCGTCGGGGAACTCGTTCAGGAACAGGAGCAGCGTCGTCAGGATCCCGGCAGGGATCGAAATATAGAGGATATCCGGCGTCATGAAGGACGTCAGGGCATAATGCGCGCCGATGACCACCAGGCTGCCCAGGGTCAGGCCGCTGGCCAGTTCGCCGATCCCCCAGCGGGCGAGGTGCGAAGTGTAAAAGCGGATGGCCAGCGCGCCGCTGGCCATCAGCACCAGAATCGGCCAGCCGCTGGCCCAGGCGAAGTACAGGCCGACGGCCCCGGCCGCCAGCAGTGCGCCATAGGCGGCGATCGTCACCTGGAGCGGCGTCGTCAACCCCGCCTGCAGCATGCCGCTGCCGCCGCTGAACGGCGTGCGCCGGGTGCGGGCGTCGATGCCGCTCTCGTGATCGGACAGCTCGTTGAACAGGTTGACCGAGGCGTGGGCCAGGACGACGCCGAGACCCAGCAGCAGCGAATGCCCGAGGTGGGCGAAGCCGTGCCAGCGGGCGGTGGCCACGCCCAGCAGGGTCAGGGCCAGCGCCAGCAGCAGGAACGGGGCGCGGACCTGGCGCAGCCAAACAGCCAGCCACTCTTTTCCCGTCATTTTCGCCTCCCAGGAATCGCAGAGGAGCAATTATAGCCCAGAACAGAGGCAGAATCGAATTCATAAAGCAAAGAACCGAACTCTTAGTGTTAGTGTTAGTGGTAGTGGTAGTAGCGAGCAATAAACGGGCTTTGGTGATGAGAAAA
>CAYXCX010000042.1:3890-10935 GCA_964463405.1 uncultured Clostridia bacterium | reverse complement strand
CCGGCGCCATCATAGGCCGGGACGGCGTGGTGGTCGTGGAGGGGGCAGCCCGCATGGTCGAGATGGCCAAGTTCTTCCTGCGCTTCACCCAGGACGAAAGCTGCGGCAAGTGCACCTTCTGCCGCATCGGCACCAAGCGCATGCTGGAGGTCCTGGAGCGCATTACCGCGGGCAAGGGGCGCGAGGGCGACATCGAGCTGCTCGAGGACCTGGCCGACAAGATCCGCTACAACACGATCTGCGGTCTGGGACAGACCGCGCCCAACCCGGTGCTGACCACGCTCAAATACTTCCGCGACGAGTACGAGGCCCACATTCGCGGCAAGAAGTGCCCGGCCCACAGTTGCGCGCCGCTGTTGACCTTTACCATCCTGCCCGAAGCCTGCACGGGCTGCACCCTGTGCGCCCGCGTCTGCCCGGCCGCCGCCATCCAGGGCGAGAAGAAGCAGGCGCACCGCATCGACCCGGCCTTGTGCATCCAGTGCGGCAAGTGCTTCGAGACCTGCAACTTCAAGGCCATCGTCAAGGACTAAGGGGAACGCCACATGAACGAAATCAAGCTCGCCATCGACGGCAAGGAAGTCATCGCCCGCCAGGGCCAGACCCTGCTGGAGGTCATCCAGGAGCAGCGCCTGGCCGAGATCCCGACCCTGTGCCACGACCCCAAGCTGCCGCCCTACGGCTCGTGCTACCTGTGCGTGGTCGAGGTTGGGGGGGTAGCCAAGCTGATCTCCTCGTGCTCCAGCCCGGCCGCCGCCAAGATGGTCGTGCACACCGACAACCCGCGCATCCGCGCCGCGCGCAAGACCGCCCTGGAGCTCCTGCTCTCCAACCACTACGCCGACTGCCTGGCCCCCTGCCAGCTGACCTGCCCGGCCGGCGTCGACGTCCAGGGCTACATCGCCCTCATCGCCATGGGCAAGCCGCGCGAGGCGGTGCGCCTGATCAAGGAGACCAACCCGTTGCCGCTGGTCTGCGGCCGCGTCTGCGTGCGCGAGTGCGAGGTGGCCTGCCGCCGCAACCGCGTCGACGAACGGGTGGGCATCGACTACCTGAAGCGCTACGCCACCGACATTGACATCGAGGATCCCTGGACTCCCGCCGTGCCGCCGGCCAACGGCAAGAGGGTCGCCGTGGTCGGCGGCGGCCCGGCCGGGCTGACCTGCGCCTATTACCTGGCCCTGAAAGGGTACGGCGTCACCCTTTTCGAAAAATCGCCGCACCTGGGCGGCATGCTGCGCTACGGCATCCCCGAGTACCGCCTGCCCAAGGCCGAGCTGGACAAGGAGATCGGCTGGATCACCGGCCTGGGCGTGGCAGTCAAGACCGGAAGCGCCCTGGGCAAGGACTTCTCCATCGCCGACCTGAAGCAGCAGGGCTTTGACGCCGTCTACCTGGCCTTCGGCGCCCAGAAAGCCAAGGGCATGCGCCTTCCTGGCGAGGAGGAAACCGCGGGCGTGCTGGCGGGCATCGATTTCCTCTGGCAGCTGCAGGACGAAAAGAAGCCGGCCCTGCACGGCGACGTCGTCGTGGTCGGCGGCGGCAACACCGCCATCGACGCGGCGCGCACGGCCCGCCGCCTGGGCGCCGCCCGGGTGACCCTGCTGTACCGGCGCACGCGCAACGAGATGCCGGCTCATCCCATGGAGATCGCGGCCGCCCTGGAGGAGGGAGTGGAGCTGACCGAGCTGTCGGCGCCGACCGAGCTGGTGCGCGAGGGCGGCCGGCTGAAGGCCCTGACCTGCATCCGCATGGAACTGGGCGAGCCCGACGCCAGCGGCCGCCGCAGCCCGGTGCCCAAGGCCGGCTCCGAGTACCGCCTGGCCTGCGACTTCGTCGTCTCGGCCATCGGCCAGGACGTCGATCTGTGCGGGCTGGAGAAGGACCCGCAGCTCAAGGCGACGCGCCACAACACGCTGGTCTTCAGCGAGAGCACCTTCGCCACCTCGCTGCCCGGGGTCTTCACCGGCGGCGACATGGCCACCGGCCCGGCCGTGGCCATCGACGCCATCGCCCACGGCAAGATCGCGGCCAACGCCATCGACCATTACATCCGCACGGGCGAGCCCCAGGGCAAGCCCAGGGAGTTCATCAGCCGCAAGGAGGCTTTCGGCGAAATCCCCGCCGGCGAGTTCGCCCGGCTGCGCAAGATCGCCAAGGAAAGGATGCCTGAGCTTCCCCCGGCCGAGCGGGTGAAGTCCTTCGCCGAGGTCGAGCTGGGCTTCAGCCCGGAACAGGCCGGACGCGAGGCGGAGCGCTGCCTCGAATGCGGGTGCTCGGCATACTTCAACTGCGACCTGCGGCGCTATGCCGTCGAATTCGGGGTCGACATAGCCAAGTTCGTCGGCGAGGTCAGGAAGTACGACGTCGACAAGGCCCACCCCTTCATCGCCCTCGATCCCAACAAGTGCATCGCCTGCGGCCGCTGCGTCCGCACCTGCGGCGACGTGGTCCGCGCCTCGGCCCTGGGCTTCATCCATCGCGGCTTCAAGTCGGTGGTGCGGCCGGCCCTGGAGAAGGCGCTTCTCGAAACCTCGTGCATCTCCTGCGGCAACTGCATCGCCGCCTGCCCCACCGGCGCCATCGCCGAAAAGCTGCCCTTCGCCAAGCCCGGCCCCTGGGCGGGCCGGACGCAGGAGACGATCTGCCATTTCTGTTCGTTGGGTTGCGTGCTGCAATACAAGGTTTTCGCCCCTGGCGCGTACTCCGTGGTCGCTGCCGGCAACGACAGCCACAACCAGGGCTACCTGTGCCACAAGGGACGCTTCGGCTATCGCTACCTGCTCGACGAGCAGCGGCTGCGCACGCCGCTGGTCAAGGCCGGCAAGGAAATGCGCCCGGCCTCCTGGGAGGAGGCGCTGGCCAAGGCCGCCGCCGGCATCCGCTCCGTGGTGCGCAGGCACGGGGCCGGCGCGGTGGCCATCTGCGCCTCACCGCGCCTGGCCAACGAAGAGCTGTTCTTGCTGCAGAAATGGGCGCGCCAGGGCCTTGGCACAAGCCTGCTGGGCAGCTTCACCACCCTGGTGGACGAACCCGCCGTCGACGCCCTGGACAACATGCTGGGACTGACCGCCTCCACCGCGACCCAGGACGACTTGGCCGGCGCCGATGTCATCCTGGCGGCCAACGCCGACCTGGCCGAGGAAAACCTGGTGGCCGAGCTGAAAATCCACGAAGCCCAAAGAAAGGGGGCGAAGGTGATCGTGGCCGGATCCGGACAAGGCCTCCTGAGCCTCACTGCCGACCTCTGGCTCAACGTGAAGCCGGGGGCCCTGACCGCCCTGGCCGCCGGCCTGGCCCAGGCGCTGCTGAAAAAGGGCGTGGCCGACCGGGACTTTATCGCGGCGCGCACCGAGGGCTTCGCCGGCCACGCTTCCCGGCTGGACGCCCTGGACGCGAAGAGGATGCTGGCGGCGACCGGCGTGAGCAAAGGAAAATTCGCCGCCGCCGTCGAGCTGCTGGCCAAAGCCGAGCGCGTGGTCGTGGTCTACGGGCTGGATCAAATCCGCGACCGCTCGCGGGACGACCTGCCGGCGCTGGGCAACCTGCTGCTGCAGCTGGGCCGGATCGGCCGCCCAGGCAGCGGCCTGCTCCTGGTCCGCGACCACGCCAATGCCCAGGGGCTTTTCGATATGGGTGTCGATCCGCGCTACCTGCCCGGGCTGGCCCGGATCAACAAGCCGGCCTCGCTGGCCGGCAGCTTGAAAAAGGGAAAGGTCAAGGCCCTGGTCGCCTTCGGCGAGGACCCCCTGGCCTCGGCCAGGGGCAGGAAAATGCTGGCCGGAGTCGAGTTTCTGGTGGCCGCCGATTTCTTCCCGACCGCGACCGCGGCCATGGCCGAAGTGGTCCTGCCCCTCTCCTCGCCGCTGGAAAGCGAGGGGACTTACACCGCCTGCGACCGCCGCCTGCAGCGCAGCGCCCAGGTCGTGCCGCCGCTGGCCGGAAAGGCCAACCTGGAGATCCTCGCCGCGCTGGCGGCGAAAAGCGGCGGCAGGCCCGACCGGGCTACGCCGGAAAAGATCCGGCGGGAGATCGCCGAGGCCAATCCCCATTACCGGGGAGTCGAGCCGGGCACGTTCTGGGGCGGCGAGCTCTTCCGCGAGCGCTTTGCCACCGCCTCGGGCAAGGCGAAGTTCCTCCCCGTGAAGATCACGCTCAAGGCCGCCGGCGGGACAAAGGAGCCGATCCTCTCCACCACGGCCTATTTGCAGCGGAACGTCGTGGGCAAGATCCGCCCCTGAGGCAGGGAGGGGGCCGAAAGGCGCTCAGCGGCCGCCGGGCCGCCCCGCCGCTTCCTGGAGCAGCCGCAAGTACTTGTTTTCGATGACATCCCAGGAATAATTTTCGGCAAAAAACCTGCGCCCGTTGGCGCCCAGCTTGGCGCGCAGGGCTTCATCGCGCTCCAGCGCCAGGAAGGCGGCGCGAAAGCCGTCGTAATCCTCGTACCACAGGCCGGCGTTGCTGCGCCGGCACTGCCCGCGCAGCACCTCGGTGCGGCCGTTGGCCAGCACCGGCTTGCCGGCGGCCCAGGCCTCCAGGGCCACCATGGAGAGCGACTCAAACTGCGAGGGCATGATCAGGAACTCGGCGCCGGCCAGCAGGCCGAACTTCTCCTGGTCGGGCTGGAAGCCGACGGAAACGATCGCCTCGTCTTCGGGAACCGGCACGTAAGCCTTGCCGACCAGCACCAGCTTCAGCCCGGTTTGCCCCTCGCTGCGCAGGCGCCGGAAAAAGCGGAACAGCTCGGGCACGCCCTTGTTCTCGTCGAGGCGGCCGATGTAGACGGCGTAGGGCCCCGCGATCCCCAGGCGCGAGCGCGTCCCCCCGGCGTCGAAGCTTGCGGGGATTTCCGAGCCGACGCCGACCACGTCGCCCGGGACCGCCTCGTTGCCCGCCAGGCGCTGGATCAGCTCCCGCTCCTCGTGGGAATTGTAAGCAATCGCCCGCGGCAACGAGAACATGCCGCGGAACAGCGGCAGGTAGATGACCGGGTCGTGCTCGGCGGTGGGCACCAGGACGGCCCGGTCGGCGAAGCGGCGGACCCCGTGAAACGAATGGTAGTAGCGGTAGGAAAAGAACAGGATGTGGGCGAACTCCCGGCGCCGCTTGTCCAAGTCGTCAAGCAGGTCGGGCACGAGCGGCCCCTCCTCCTCCAGCCAGCGCTCCTCGTCGGCCAGGGAGTGCTCTTCTTCAAAAATGAATCGCTGGGCGCGGCCGAACGCCTCGGGATCGCGCGGCCGGAGCACCCGGTAGCGGTGGACCGCAACGCCGTTCAGCTCCTGGCGCCCGTCCGGGTAATGGTGGGCCCAGGTGACGTAGTCGCTGGCCGTGGTGGTGAACACCTCGACGGCGAAATGGCGGCTCAGCCTCTCGGCGATCAGCCGGGCGTGGTATTCGGCCCCGCCGTTGATCTCCAAGCCGTAGCGCTGCACGACGACGGCGATCTTTTCGGGCATGGCGCCATTATAATACATCGCCGGGGCGTTTCAATCGCCGCCGAGAGGACCGGCCGTTTTGTCCAGCCTGACCGAAGCCCGGCGCGGCCTACTCGTCGCGCCTCGCGGCCTCGGTGCTGAAGGCGGGCAGGCAGACGGCGATGTACTCGGCTCCCTCGGCCCCGGGCGTGCTGTAGCGCACCCAGTTCCCCTTGGGAACCAGGATCGCCTCGCCGGCGCGGATGTCGAACAGGCCGTCGTGGCAGATGACGTGGAGCGTCCCTTTCAGCACGACGGTGTACTCGTCGAATTCGGGCATCTGCCCCGGCTCGGACCATCCCGACGGGCTGCGCATGCGGGCGATGCTGATCCTCTCCTCGCCGGAATTCACCCGGCCGAAAAACTCCTGGATCAGCTTGCCCCCGCTCCCCGCCGCCTCGATCACCGTCGGCTTTTCTATTTTTTTTACCATCGTTCCTCCTGGGCGCCTGCGGACGGGCACACCGTAACACGGGGTGGAGAAAAAGGCAATCGCCGCCGATTGTCTTGCGCCGGCGCCTGTGGTAGGGTAACGGCATGAAAGCAAACCATTACGCGCTGATCATGGCCGGAGGCCAGGGGACGCGCTTCTGGCCCTGGAGCACGGCCGACAAGCCCAAGCAGTTTCTCCCGGTCGTCGGCAGGCAGCCGCTGATCACCCAGACCTACCGCCGCCTGGCCAGGTTCATCCCCAGGGAGAACATCTTCGTCATCGCCGACCGCAAGTACCTGGCGGCGGTGCGCCAGTGCCTTCCCGGATTCCCCGTGCGCAACTACATCGCCGAGCCGGCGCCGCGCAACACCGCCCCGGCCCTGATCCAGGCCAACATCGTCCTGTCGCGAATCGCCCCGGACGCAAGCCTGCTGGTCGTTCCAGCCGACCACTACATCGCCGGCGAAAGCACGTTCGCCGCCCAGCTTGCGCAGGCGCTCGACTACGCCGCCAACCGCTGCGTCATCACCGCCGGCATCAAGCCCAGCGAGCCCCACACCGGCTACGGCTACATCCACTTCGCGGAAGGCAAGCCCAAGGAGGGGTTCCACCCGGTCAAGCAGTTCAAGGAGAAGCCCGACCACAAGACCGCGGCCGCATACCTGGAGAAAGGGACCTATTTCTGGAATTCGGGGATGTTCGTCTACCAACTCCGCCACTTCAAGGAATTCATCAGGGAATACTCGCCTTATTACGGCAGGCAATATGCCAGGCTCGAGAAGGCCCTGGCCCTTCCCGCCCGGTTCGCGAAACTGTACAAGGCGACGGTCCCCGAATCGATAGACTACGCCCTGATGGAGAAGATGAAGGAAGTGGTCATGTTCAAGGCCGAGTTTTCCTGGAACGACGTCGGCTCCTGGTCGTCAGTCTACGAGATGAACGAGCGGGACGCCCAGGGCAACGTGCGCCGCGGCCGGACCATCGCCATCGATTCCCGCGATTCCCTACTGTTCTCCAGCGGCCGCAAGCCGCTGGCCCTGATCGGCATGGAGCGGGTGGCGGTGATCGACACGGCCAACGGCATCCTGGTCGCCCCCATCGACAAGCTGCAGCAGGTAAAACGGGTGATCGACACCCT
>CAYXCX010000042.1:0-3880 GCA_964463405.1 uncultured Clostridia bacterium | reverse complement strand
GCGGAACCGCTCAAAAAAAGAGGAAAGGCGGCAGCAGGATAAAGAAAAGCGCGGCCCAGGGGGCGCAGGGAGGCGCCTGCGCCCGCCGCCAGCGCAACAGCCCGTAGAAGGCGGCCAGCGTCAGCAGCGCGGCCGCGGCCGCGGCCAAAGGCCGCAGCCAGGGGGCGCCGAGTTCGCTCCCCAGGACCCGAAACAGCCAGCCAAGGGGGACGACCGCGAAGAGCCTTTCAAAATCGAAAAAAAAGAACATCCCGGAATAATAGAACAGGGCCGCCAGCGCCCAGGCCCCGGAAGCCGCCGCGGCGGCGGCAATCAGGGCCAGCGGCAGGAAAAAGTAGACCCGATAGGGAATGCGCAGCGAGGGCGAGCGTTCGGCCGCCTTGACGATGAACGAGCCGGCCGGGCCGCCGCCGCCGCGGCGCGCCAGCCAGGAGCCGACGATCGAGCCGCCGAAATTGCGCAGCGTCGCCCTTCCCCCCTGCTCGATCCTCAGCACCGACCCGGGGAGGAAGGAGACGCGGCTGACGCCGGCCGGGAGAGAGACCAGGACCGGCCCCAGGTCAAAGAACTCCTCAACGCCGGCGTTGTTCCAAACGCGGAACACGGCGGGATGAAAGAAATCGAAACAGGCGAAGACGCGCCCCTCGGGGGCGGCGTTCGGCAGGCGGGGGATGGCCGCAATCTCGCGGCCGTGCAGGGGGGCGAAGCCGACGAACGTGTATTCGGGCGAGCGGAACGCCGGCTTGGCGGCCAGCTCGCCGCGGATCAGCGTCCACTGCAGCAGCAGGTTCAGGAAATGGGCGGCCAGCAGGGCGGCCAGCAGGAGCAGCGCCCGGCCGATCCAGCCGTTTTTGCGGCCGGTACGCTTGGGTTTCCCCCCGTACAGGGAGACCCTGTTGCCGTTTCCGGCCGCTGGAGCCATGCTGCCGCGGCGGTCGGGCTAGCGCCCCAGCAGCCCGGCCTTGAACTTCTCTCCCGGCCCGGGCTTGGGGCCGATCCAGCAGGCGAACAGGGCGTCGGCGAACTCCTTGCCGGCCAGCGTCCCCTTGGCCTTGTTCTTGACCCTGACCTCGGTCCCGGTTCCCGGCCGGTAGGTGAAGACCAGCCGGTCGCCGCTCTTCAGGGGCTCCATCAGGGCGGCCAGCTCGTCGAACTGCTTTTTCAGCTGCGGCGAATGGCCGGGGGTGTTGGCGGCGAGCCCTTCGTACCAGGCCTCGTTGACCTGGTTGGCGCTGACGCTGCGCAAAAAGTGCATGACCGTGCAGCGGGGCTCGTCGGCGGCCAGCACCTTGGCCCCGTCGCCTTCCTTGGCCGGCAGGTAGAGGCCGGCCACGTAGACCTTGAACACCATCTTTTTGCGCAGGGCCAGGCCGTTCAGGACCAGCTGCCGGCCGTCGACGTCCAGCATATCGGCCAGGTCGACGCCGGCCAGCGTGCCGGCGGCCAGGGGCAGGGCGAACAGGCCCAGCAAAATCAGGGAGAGCGTTGCGCGTCGTGTCATGGTTCCTCCTGCGGATCGAGGGCTCCATGGTATGCTGACAAAAAAAATTTGTCAAAGGGAATGGGCGGCCCGGAAAATTATATTATAATAATCCTCTACCAGGGAGAAAGCAGATGAACCAAGAGCAATTTACGCTGAAAGCCAACCAGGCCCTGCAGGACAGCGTCCGCCTGGCCGCCGAGCGCGGCCACCAGGAGATCGCGCCGCTGCACCTGGTACTGGCCATCCTGGCCGTGCCAGGGAACATCGTCGCCGCGGCCCTGAAAAAAATCGGCGCCGACACGGCCCGGCTGCAGGAGGACCTCGAGCGCGAGCTGGAGGCGCTGCCCAGGGTACTGGGGGCCGATCCCTACCTGGGCGCCGCGCTGAAAAAGGCCCTGAACCAGGCAGGCGCCATCGCCGGCCAATTCAAGGACGAGTACGTCTCCAGCGAGCACCTGTTCCTGGCCGTCCTCGACCTCCAGGAAGCGGCGGCCCGGGTGCTGCAGCGCCTGGGGATCAGCCGCGACCTGTTCCTGAAGGCGCTGATGGAGATCCGCGGCCACCAGAGCATCACCGACGCCAGCCCCGAGGAGAAGCTCCAGGCGCTGAAGCGCTACGGCCGCGACCTGGTGCAGCTGGCCAAAGAGGGCAGGCTCGACCCGGTCATCGGCCGCGACGAGGAGATCCGCCGCGTGATGCAGGTGCTGGTGCGGCGCACCAAGAACAACCCGGTGCTGATCGGCGAGGCCGGCGTGGGCAAGACCGCCATCGCCGAGGGGCTGGCGCTGCGCATCGTGCAGGGCGACGTCCCCGAGCTGCTCAAGGACAAGCGGGTGGTCACGCTGGACATCGGCAGCCTTCTGGCCGGCGCCAAGTACCGCGGCGAGTTCGAGGACCGGCTGAAAGCGGTGATCCAGGAGGTGACCGACGCCCAGGGGCAGGTCATCCTGTTCATCGACGAGCTGCACACCATCGTCGGCGCCGGCGCCGCCGAGGGGGCGGTCGACGCCGCCAACATGCTCAAGCCGGCGCTGGCGCGCGGCGAACTGCGGGCCATCGGCGCCACGACCCTGAACGAGTACAAGAAATACATCGAGAAAGACCCGGCCCTGGAGCGGCGCTTCCAGCCGGTGCTGGTCAAGGAGCCGACGGTCGAGGAGACGATTTCCATCCTGCGCGGGCTGAAGGAGAAATACGAGATCCACCACGGCATCAAGATCACCGATGCCGCCCTCATCGCCGCCGCTACTCTGTCCAACCGCTACATCACCGACCGCTTCCTTCCCGACAAGGCCATCGACCTCATCGACGAGTCTTCGTCCAAACTGCGCATCGAGATGGATTCCCAGCCTGAGGAGCTGGATGAACTGGAGCGGCGCATCACCCGGCTGGAGATCGAGCGCCAGGCCCTGAAAAAGGAAGGCAGCGCCGACTCCAAGGGCAAGATGAAAGCGCTGCTGGCCGACCTGGAGCAGCTGAAGATCCAGCGCGACAAGATCAAGACCCACTGGCAGAAGGAGAAGGAGCTGATCCACAAGCTGCGCGACCTGAAAGAGGAGAGCGACAAGCTGCGCCTGCAGCAGCAGGAGGCGGAGCGGCGCAACGACTACGAGCTGGCCTCGCAAATCCAGTACGGGAGATTGCCGGGCAAGAAGAAGGAAAGCGAGACCGTCCAGGAAACGCTTGCCGTCTTGCAGCAGGAAAAGAAGATCCTGACCGAGGAGATCACCGAGGAGGACATCGCCGAAGTGGTCTCCAGATGGACCGGCGTCCCGGTCAGCAAGCTGCTGGGCGGAGAAAAGGAAAAGCTGCTGCATATGGAGGAGATCCTGAAGCGGCGCGTCGTCGGCCAGGACGAGGCCGTGGAAGCGGTGTCGCGCATCCTGCGCCGCTCCAAGGCCGGGCTGCAGGACCCGCACCGCCCCCTGGGATCGTTCCTCTTCCTCGGTCCCACCGGCGTAGGCAAGACCGAACTGGCCAAGACGCTGAGCGAATTCATGTTCAACAGCGAAAGGGCCATGGTGCGCATCGACATGTCCGAGTACATGGAAAAGCACTCGGTGGCCAGGCTGATCGGCGCCCCCCCCGGCTACGTCGGCTACGACGAGGGCGGCCAGCTGACCGAGGCGATCCGGCGCAAGCCGTACGCGCTGGTCCTGCTCGACGAGATCGAGAAGGCCCATCCCGATGTGTTCCACGTGCTGCTGCAGATCCTGGAGGATGGCCGCCTGACCGATGGCAAGGGGAAAACCGTGAATTTTGCCAACGCCATCATCATCATGACCTCCAACCTGGGCTCGGAGATCATCCAGGAGGAGCGCGACTACCGGGAGATCAAAAGCCCATCTATGGCCTGGACATCCTCCGCAACCCCGGCTGCTGGCTCTTTGAGGGAAA
>CAYXCX010000041.1:0-11045 GCA_964463405.1 uncultured Clostridia bacterium | reverse complement strand
AGCCCTGAAATGAACAAGTCCAGGTGATTGGCAAATGGTGATTCGTGTTTGGAACAACCAAGATCGATCCCCGGCCGTTTCGGATCACTCGTCACGGATCCCTGACGACCTTGCTTCTGCCGTGCTCCTGCTCCTGGGGCCCCTCCGCAGGCCAGCCGATCTACTGCTTGACCAGCTCGACGCGGCGGTTTTTGGCCCGCCCCGGCGCGGTGTCGTTGCTGGCGACCGGGGCGAACTGGCCGCAGCCGTGGGCGCGCAGCCGGGCGGCGGCGATGCCGTGCTCGCCGGCGAGCGCCTTCAGCACCGCGGCGGCGCGCTCCTGCGCCAGGGCGAGGTTGCCCTCCACCGTTCCCTCGTTGTCGGTGTGGCCGACGACGAACAGCTTGAGCGCCGGCTGGGCCTTGAGCATCTTGGCGATCTCGCCGATGGCCTGGGCCGATTCGGGCTTGATGAGCGCCTTGCCCGAGTCGAAGTAGATGCCGTAGACGGCGACGTGGCCGGTGGCGTTGATGTCGCCGGCCATGGCCGCGGCGTCGGCGACGATGGTCTGGACCATGCCCTGCTTCTGGACGATGGACAGCCGGTAGCCGCTGGTGAAGTCGGCGCGCAGTTCGGCCCAGATCTCGACGCCGGCGCCGGACAACTTGAAGGTGCTCCTGCCCTTTTCGCTCCAGAGGACCGCCCCCCCCTGCTTCTGCACGGCGTTCTCGAAGTTGCGCTGGATCTGCAGCTCGCTGGGCTTGGAGGCCAGCGAGTTCTGGGGGCGATACGAGATCATCCAGTATTGGCCTTCCACCGGCTCGGTCTTGCCCTTGCCTACCGTGAAGGCATAGGAATCGAATTGCTTCTGCTGGCAGGAATAGATCCAGTAATCGGGCATGCGGGTGAAGGCGGGGTGGTCCTGGCATTGAGCCCGGTCCTGCTGCTGGGCGGCCAGTCCTGTTGCCGCCAGCACGAGCGCGATGAGAAGAAATGTTGTCTTTTTCATGTTTGTCTCCCGGCCCTTCGGGCCTCGAAGCGTTTTTCTATGCCATTTTCGCGCAAAAGTCAATCCAGCTCTGAACCATCTCTTAGTGTTAGTGTTAGTGTTAGTGTTAGCATGAAACTCGACGAGTGCGGTTTCTCATCACATCTCACTCATCACTGTAGATCATTGAGTGCCGTTGCCGTAAACCGTCTACCACATACCGTGAACCACGTGCTGTTTCGACTCTTTCACTTTCCACTTTTTCGTCTTGCCAACGTCTGACCTCTGTCGTCTACCGTCCCTTGCTCGCTTCCGATTGCAATTGACAATCTCGTGCGCTATAATTCTGCGCGAATGGGGAAGGACCGGGAGCACCGGCAGGAGCGGGAGATGCTCAAGGGATTGCTGGATCGGGCCATGAGGCGCTATGAAAGCGCCGACCCGGTCATCCGCATGAAGGCCAAGTTCTTCTTCCTGCTGCACCTGCTGATCATGATCATCATCCCCGTGGCCATGACCTACAGCGGCTGCTCCCACCTGCACAATCCCAACATGGGCTACCGCCTCAACCCGCTGATCCTGGTTCCCGAGGCGCTGGCCCTGGTGCTGCTGGCCGCGATCCTGGTGCTGCTGCTGCGCGGCCGTTTCATCCTTTCGGCCCACCTGCTGTTGATCTGCGCCTTCGTGGCCGTCTGGGTCATCATGTTCCTGGACCGCACCGGGGAGCTGTCCCAGTTGGACACCATCGCCTACGTGCTCGGCCTACTGACGCTGACGCCGTTGGCCGTGGTCCGGCGCAAGCGCGTCATCCTCATCTATGGCGCCGCCAACCTCATCGTCCTGGGGATTTTCCTGCTCTCCAACCGCCTGCGGCTGCGGCTTCCCTTCCACCGCTACATGGAATATTTTGCCGACAACGCGGTGGCCATCGTCTTCATCACCCTGGTCGGCTTCGCCACCTACCTGATCAACCAGCGCGCCCTGGAGCAGATGGCGCGCGAGTTGGCCGAGCGCCGGCGCCAGGAACAGGAGAAGGAGCGTTTGCAGGCGCAGCTGCTCCACACCCAGAAGATGGAATCGGTGGGCCGCCTGGCCGGCGGCGTGGCCCACGATTTCAACAACCTGCTGACCACGATCATGGGCAACGCCGGCATGGCGCTGGCCAAGGCCGACCCGGCCGGCGCCGCCCGACTCAAGGACATCATGCGCGCAGCCGACAGCGCCGCCGCCCTGACCCGCCAGCTGCTGGCCTTCTCGCGCCGCCAGGAGATCGAGCCGCGCCCCATCGATCTCAACCGCCAGATCGAGAGCGCCGCGCGCCTGCTGGAGCGGCTTCTCGGCGGCAGCGTCCGCCTGGAGCTCAAGCTGGGCGCCGGCCTGGCCCCGATCATGGCCGATCCGGGCCAGATCGAGCAGATCGTGATCAACCTGGCGCTCAACGGCCGCGACTCCATGCCCGACGGCGGCGCCATCACCATCGAGACTCGCCAGCAGCAGGTGGCCAGCCCGCCGCCCGCGGCCAGTCCGGTCCTCAAGCCGGGCGAATACGTCATCCTGTCGCTGGCCGACACCGGCGTCGGCATTCCCGAGGGCGATCTGCACCGCATCTTCGACCCCTTTTTCACCACCAAGCCGGTGGGGCAGGGGACCGGCCTCGGCCTGGCCCAGGTCTACGGCGCGGTGCAGCAGAACGGGGGCTCCATCGCGGTCCACTCCGAGCTCGGGCGCGGCACGCGCCTGACCGTCTATTTCCCCGCCACCCGGCTCAAGCTGCGGCCGGCCGCTGCGGATGACGCCCCGGGCGCGCTGCCGGGGGGCGGCGAGTCGATCCTGCTGGTCGAGGACGATGCCATGGTCCTGGAGTTCACCGAACTGGTCCTGCGCAGCCTGGGCTACCAGGTGAACGCAGCCGGCGATGGCGCCGCGGCGCGCGAGATGCTGGAGAGGCAGGGAGCCTGCTGCGACCT
Organism: uncultured Clostridia bacterium; assembly: GCA_964463405.1. Taxonomy (GTDB): domain Bacteria; phylum Acidobacteriota; class Aminicenantia; order UBA2199; family UBA2199; genus UBA2199. The sequence goes on along the minus strand of CAYXCX010000041.1, from coordinate 8,111 downwards.
CATGCTGACCGACGTCATCCTGCCCGACACCACGGGCATGACCCTGGCCGGGGAGGCGCGCCAAGTCCGTCCGCACATGAAGGTGGTCTTCATGTCGGCCCATCCCGCCAGCGAAGTCGCTCCCGGCGGCGGCGTCGAGTTCCTCGCCAAGCCCTTCACGACCCAGGAGCTCGCGAACAAGGTCAGGCAGGTTCTAGATCAGGCGTGACGCGTAACGCGTGACGCGTGACGAGTAACAGCGCTTGAACGATCTGTTCTGATTCCCAATTCGTGAATCGCAACGGATAGAAAGCGAGTTTGTGATTCTAACCGCCAGACTTCAGGAAAAAGAAATGCGTGTGCGGTCGTGGTTTGTGGCACGAGATCGTGCCGGAGCGATTCCATGCAGCTTTTCGCCACTCGTTACCTGCCATGATTGTTCGCTCTTCATAATTTGCTTTAGTGCCTTTCCGCGTCACGCGTCACGCGTTACGCGTCACGATGGCTTGAAAAAGATCAATTATTCACCTCGGAATTTCATTAAATCTGATGAATGAAATATCCATTCCGGCGTTTCCAGGGTGTCGCCGAAGCCGGCGGCGTACCAGGGGCTCAAGCCGGCGTCGCCGGGATTGTTCAGCACCTGGATCTCCTGGGCCGGCATGTAGCTCTGGGCCAGGAGAAAAAGCGCGCGGCTGCCGCCGGCGGCGACGGCCTTGTCGACGACGATCACCGCGTGGCCGGGATGGCCTCCCTGGACGTAGATGTCGCCGATTTCGGGATCGTCGCCGGGGGTGGCGCGCAGCTCCCGGGCCAGCGACGCCGTGCCGGCGTAGGCGAAAACCGTCTCCAGGTAACGCCAGAAGGAGCGCCGGCCGTCTCCCGAAGCGCCGCCCTGGACCCAGCGCGCCTCGGCGCCACGCACCGCAATGCGCTCTCCGCGCCGCCAGCGCCGGTACTCGGCCAAGAAATCGCTGGTGAAGCGGAAGCGGATCTCGTCAAAGCGGCGGCGCGAAAACAGGAATTCGGCGCGCAGGCGGATGACGGCGTCGGCGCACTGGTGCAGGTCGCGGCGACCGATGGCCAGGTCGACCACCGCGGCATGGACGCTGCGGTTGGCCTTGACTCGGCCGTCAAAGAGCCGGACTTCTGCCCCGTGCGCTTTCAGCGGCAGGGAGCGGAGATAGGCGGCGAAGCTGCCCGCCGCCGCGTCCAGGCGCAGGAAGCCGGCCGGGGGCAGGAAGCGCGCCGCAACGGTCATGCCATGCGGGTCTGCGCGCGGGCCGTCCTGGGCAGCGCCCGACGTCGGCGCCAGCAGAAAAAGAGCCGCCAGCGCGACGGCGGTGCGGCTCATGACCCGGCCCCGGGGGCGGAAGGGCGCCTTACTTGCTGAGAACGAAGGTGACCTTCATCTGCACCCGGTACTCGGCGACGTGCCCCTTGCTGTCGAGCAGCACTTCCTGGTTCTGGATCCAGGCCGACTTGACGTTCTTCAGCGTCTTGTTGGCGCGGGCCACGCCGGTGCGGATGGCGTCGTCAAAGCTCTTGGTCGAGGAAGATTTGATCTCGGTGACGCGGGCGACGGACATGCTGGCCTCCTTCTCGTTCCTTTTCCTGCAGTGTAGCAGTTGCGAACAGAGATTTCAAGAAGTCCCGCCGGCTCGCGCCGCCGCCTCTCCGCTCTTTTGCCCGCCTGTCTCCCTGCCTCTCTGTTCTAGCCTGCCTGCGGCAGCTCGCGCTCGCATTTGCCGGCCAGCATCTCGCGGATGAACGTGGGCGTCTCGGGATCCTTGAGGCATTTCGCGCCGTACAGGTTGACGTACTTGACCGCCATCTGCCGCAGGTCGGCGCTGCTGTCCATGGCGTGCTCCTCCTCGTTCCCAGCCGCAAAAAAGAAAACTTTCTGCTTCATGGCAATCCTCCTGCCAACAATATAAACAGGGGGGTGGGACAAAGGATGTCATGGCCGGGGCAGCAAATGAATTTGCTTTCTACGCCCAGCCAGCGCCTGACGTCTGGCGTCAGGTGTCGGTGGCTCTATCGTTCTTCAGTTCGTCAGTTCAAACGGCGCGTCGCTGTAGTCCTCCTGCGATGCGTCGCCGGCCAGCAGGCGGATGGAGTACAGGCCCCCCGGCCCCGCCGTGCCGCCGGCGTAGTTGCCCACTGTCCAGGCGTAGCTGCCCTGCGAGGCCGGGATGCCGGTGGCGATCTGGCCGACCTTGGCCGCCTTGTGGAACAGGATCAGGCGCACCGTGCCGCCGTAGCCGTTGGCGTTCCAGGTGATGCTGCGCGTCGCGCCCAGCGGCCAGCTCTCGCCGCCGTTGGGCGAGGTCAGCCGCAACTGCGGCGCCGCCTGGATCAGGGCAAAGCGGCGGTCGCTGGGGTCGATGAGGGTGTTGTCGCTGCTGCGCAGGTACAGGCGGAAATCGCTCCCCACCGGGGGCGTGCCGCTGTCCAGCGTCTGGCCCACGGTCCAGGCGTAGGAGCCGGCCGCGGCCGGGATGTTGATGGCGACGTTGCCGAACCTGACGCCGCCCTTGAACAGCACCAGGCGCACGGTGCCGGTGTAGTTGGCGGCCGTCCAGGTGATGTTGCGCGGCTCGCCCAGGTTCCAGCGCTCCCAGCCCGCGGGCGACGTGAGGTTCAGCTGGGGGCCGATGGCGATGGGATGCGGCTCCGACCACAGCGAGAACAGCATGGTGTGCGTGCTGCAGCGGGCTATGGCCCGCACCGCGTATGTGCCGGCAGCGCTCCAACTGTGAGCGGCCGAGGTCACGCCCTGGGCCAGCCAGCCCGAATTCGTGCCGTCGCCCCAGTCGAACATGTAACGCAGGTTGTGCCCCAGGCTGGAAACGGCGCCGCCGCAGGCGAACGAATAACTGGTGCCGACCGCGCCCGCCATGGCGCCGGAGGGAACGGTCGGGGGCGAAATGGTTTCGCCGCTGGAGGAGGCGATGGCGAATATGCCGTCGCTGGTGTCGAATACGGCGGCATTGGCCGCGTCGCAGACCTTGATGCGGCAGGCCGGCGAGGCGACGGCGGGCACGATCCAATAGTAGGAGCCGTCGTTGGCGACGTTGGCTGCCACCAGACCCCACGAGGAACCGTTGTCGGTGGAGATGTAAATCGAGACGGCGGCGATGGCTGGGCTCGCGCTCCAGAAAATGTCCCGGTCGGCGCCGGCGTTGAAGCTCTCGCCGCCGTTGGGGTAAACGACGGTCACGGCCCGGGTGCTGAACTTGGCCACGAACGCGTCCCCGAGGCCGTTGTAGGTCGCGTCGAGGACGACGGGGGTGACCGGGAAATCGCCGGCATCCGCGGTCTCGCCGACCAGGCAAAACTCGTCGTTGCTGACGGCGACGGCCTTGCCTTTGTCCTTGGCGAGGGCGCCGCCCAGGAAGGAGGAATAGATCAGGCTCGAGCCGTCGGCGGCCAGCCTGGCGACGAAAGCGTCCTGGTTGCCGTTGTAGCTCGCGTCGTAAGCGCCGGATGTGACCGGGAAATCGGCCGAAAACGTCGAACCCGTCACATAGGCGCTGCCGTCGGCTCCGAGCGCCAAGCCCCTGCCGACGAGCTCCTCGCCGCTGCCGCCCAGGTAGGTGGCATAGAGCAGCGCCGTCCCGGCGACATTGAATTTGCACACGTAGGCGTCGTTGCCGCCGTTGTAGCTCACGTCAAAGGCTCCGGCGGTGACGGGGAAATCGCTGGAGTCGTCGATTCCGCAGACCGTCGCGCAGTTGCTGGCGTCCACCTGGATCCCGTAGGCCCCGCCGTAGCCGCTGCCTCCCAGGAAGGTAGACCAGACCAGCGCCGAGCCCGCGGCGTTGATCTTGGTAACGACGCCGTCGGAATTGTTCCGCGTCGCGTCAAAGGCGCCGGCCGTGACCGGGTAATCGCTGGACCAGGTGCCGCCGGCGACGTAGGCGTTGCCGCTGCCGTCCACGGCGATGCCATACCCCCAGTCCCAGTTGCTGCCGCCGATGAACGTGGAGTAATCCAGGGCGCCTTCGCCCGGAGTGAACTTGCTGACGAAAATGTCCTGCTGGCCGCCGTTGAAGCTGGTGTCGTAGGCTTCGGGGGTGACCGGAAAATCGTCGGAATAGGTCGTGCCGGTCACGTAGAGGCTGGTGCCGCTGTACGCAATGGCGTAGGCTTCGTCGCGCAGTTCCCCGCCCAGGAAGGTGGAATAAATCAGGCCCGTGCCGTTAACGCTGAGCTTGGCGACGAAGGCGTCCACGCCGTCGTTGTAGCTGGGGTCGAGGGCTCCAGCCGTGGTCGGGAAATTTGCGGAGGTGGTCAGGCCGGCGACATACACCTGGTTGTCGGCGGTCAGCGCCAGGCTCAGACCGTATTCGTAATTGCTGCCGCCGATAAAGGTGGAGTACACGATCGCCGTCCCCGTGGCGTTGATCTTGGAGACGAAAACGTCATGGGAGCCGTTGGCGCTTCCGTCATAGGTTCCCACCGTGGTGGGAAAATCGCTGGCCGTGGTATAGCCCGTCACGTAGGCGTTGCCGGCGCCGTCGAGCGCGATGGCGCTGATGTATTCATATGAGGATTCGTTGCTCCCGCCCAAGAACGTGGCGTAGACCAGCGGGTCGATGGTGAGGGGCAAGTTCCTGTCATACCCACCGACGGCAAAGCCGTACTCATTCCGGTCGAGTTTCTTGAATTCCGCCGCCACCGCGACCTGGCGGCAGTCTCTCTCCTGGTAGGCCGCCGGCCGTTTGTGGGTCAGCGCGCCCGAGGCGGTCTCCACCAGCAGGTCGCCGGCCGCGGTGATCGTCGTCCGCTTCACGCCGGCATAGCGGAAGCGGATCGCCTGCGGGTCGCCCCCGGGCAGCACTTCCCAGTCGTACTCGATGCGGCTCTCGGCGCCATAGACCCGGAGATCGATTTTATTGTAGAGGCTGCGGTACCGGACCTCGGCGAAGGTGGCGACGGCGGTCCGCCACTTGGCGCTGTCGTTGCCGATGAAGTAGTTCGCGCGGCAGGGCTGCTCGCTTTCGCCGCTGATTTGCGGATTCTTGTTGGCGCCCACGAATTCCAGGCGGCTGACGTTGCGGCGGAAACGACCGGGGGCTTCAGGCCGTTGGCCGCCGGGGCAAGCGGGCTTTTTGCCATTTTCGACGGCGCTGATCCGGTCGAAGACCAGCCCGTCGGCGCCGAACCACAGGGTGTAGCTGCGAGCCCTGGCGTAGAAGCTGGCCCGTGGGTCGACCTGGCCCTGGTTGCGGATGAAATAGAGGGGCAGGCGGCCGTATCCCTGCTGCAACTGCCAGCCTGGCTTCCCCAAGGCGTCCAGGCCGGGGACCGGAGCTCTGCCCCCCTGCGCCGTGCCGCCGCCATGGGCAGGGAGCGCGATGAAGGCGGCGGTTGCCGTGGCGATGGCGGCGATTATTGCGAGTCTTGCCAGAGCCTGTTTCATCTTTCACCTCTTTGTCGGCCGTCAAAAATGATATCCCGAGAACTTGAAGCTTTCCCGGGGGATTGTACTATCGGGAATTCAAACATGCAAGCAGCGGGAAAGATTTATGTTGGCGCCTGGCCAACGTTTAACGTCTAGCGGCTATAGTTCGCTTGTTTTCAGTCTGTCAGTGCAAACGGACCGTCGCTGTAGTCCTCCTGCGAGCCGTCGCCGGCCAGCAGGCGGATGGAATAGAGCGCTCCCGCCGGCGCCGTGCCGCCGATGTGCTGGCCAGCGGTCCAGGTGTAGCTCTCCTGGGACGCCGGGATGTTGGCCGCGATCTGGCCGATCTTTTTGTTCTTTTCAAACAGGACCAGGCGCACGGTGCCGGTGAAGCCGTTGGCGTTCCAGGTGATGGTCTGCTGGCTGCCCAGTGGCCAGCTTTCGCCGCCGTTGGGCGAGGTCACCTGCAGCTGCGCCGGCGCCGTCAGGTAGAACAGGGTATCGCTGGCGTCGACGAGGGTGTTGTCGGTGCTGCGCAGGTAGAGGCGGTAGTCGGTGCCGGCCGGCGCCACGCCCTCGAGGCACTGGCCGACGGTCCAGGCAAAGGAGCCGTCCGCGGCCGAAACGCCGGTGGCGATGTTGCCGAAGCGGACGCCGCCCTTGAACAGCACCAGGCGCACGGTGCCGGTGTAGTGGGTCGCCGTCCAGGTGATGCTGCGGGGCTCGCCCAGGGTCCAGTGCTCGCCGCCGTTGGGAGCGTTCAGGCGCAGCGACGGCACCGCCGTGGCCGCGTAATCCTGGGCGCTCTGGTCGCTGGTGACGTTGGCATAGGCGCGGCTGGCCGGGGTGAAGGAGTAGCTGGCCAGCGTGGGGGTGACCGTGCCCGACCAGTCGTAATCGACGGCGGCGGTGTAGAATCCGAGGGCGTCGCTGAGCGGGCTGCCCGGCAGGCCGTTCATCATGACCCCCGCCAGGGGCGCCGAGTTCCAGAGCACGGTGCCCGAGAGATTTACGCTGGCCGGCTGCGAGGCGATGCTGAACGCCGCGTCGCTGCTGTCCCAGGGGCTGCCGTCGGCGTGCTCCAGCACCTGGACGTAGCAGTTGCCCGAAGGCGTGTCGGGGACGGTCCACGGGCAGCTGCCGTCGTTTTCCGTATCGGCGGCGATGGAGGTCCAGTTCGAGCCCCCGTCGTAGGTATACAGGATGTCGACGTTGCCCACGCTGCCGGAGGAGGTCCAGGTGATCTCCTGGCCGGTCCCCGCCGTCCAGCTTTCGCCGCCGTTGGGAGCGGTGACGGTGACCGCAGGGGGCGGCAGGATGGTGAACAGGGAGTTGCTGACATCCCCCGGCGCGCCGTCGGTTTCGTAGATCCGCACCAGGCAGGAGGCGGAGGGGGCGTTGGGAACGGTCCAGGAAAAAACGCCGTCGTTGGCCTCGTTTGTCGCCACGGAGATCCAGTGAACGCCGTTGTCGGTGGAATAGTCGATATGAACATTGCCCACGGTGCCGCCGGAGGTCCAGGTGATGTCATGGCTCTCGCCCGCGGTCCAGGATTCGCCGCCGTTGGGCGAGGTGAGGGTGAGCGAGGGGTCGACCGTGACCGGCAGGGAGAAGACCACGCCCATGTTGCTGTCGCCGCCTCCGCTGGTCATGCCATAGAGGGTCGAGCCGGAGATGGTCACGTCTCCCCATGGCTGATAGCCGTCGGCGGCGCCGCCGGCGAACTCGTGCAGCAGCGCATAGCCGCTGCCGTCGGTCTGGAGCTTGAAAATCGTGCCGGCGAAGTCGTTGTCGCCGCCGTTCGGCGTCATGCCGCAGAGGGTGGAGCCGGAGATGGCCAGGCTGCTTGCCGGATAGCGGCCGTCGGACGTGCCGCCGGCAAATTCATGCAGCAGGGAGAAAAGCGTGCCGTCGGTCTTCACCTTGAAGGCCGTGCCGCGGTTCAGATCGCCGCCGGCGCTGGTCAGGCCGTAAAGATAGCCGTCGGCCAGGACCAGGGAACCATAGGGATTCGCGCCGTCGCTCCCGCCGCCGGCGAAATGGTGCAGCATGGCAAAGCCGCTGCCGTCGGTCTCCATCTTGAAAACCGCCCCCTTGTTCTCGCTGCCGCCGTAGCCGGCGACGCCATAAAGGGTCGAGCCGGACAGGATGAGCGATCCGGTCGGCTGCTGCGGATCAGAATTGGAGAATTCGCGCAGCAGGGCAAAGCCGGTGCCGTCGGTCTCCACCTTGAAGATCGTTCCCTGGTTGGCGTCGCCGCCCGACTGCGTCATGCCGAAGAGGGTAGAGCCCAGCTGTACCAGGGATCCGTATGGATGCTGCCCGTCAGCGGCGCCGCCGACAAAGCTGTGCAGCAGGGCGAAGCCCGTGCCGTCGGTGTTGATCTTGAACACCGTGCCGTAGCCGCTGCCGCTGGTGCCGCCGAAGCGGGTCATGCCGTAGAGCGTCGAGCCGGAAAGGACCAGGGAGCCCATGGGAACGTTGCCGTCGCCGGCCACCCAGTTGAACTCGTGCAGCACGGTGAAGCCGCTGCCGTCGCTCTGCATCTTGAATACCGTGCCGCGATCGTTGGCCCCGCCTCCCTGGGTCATGCCGTAGAGGGTTGAGCCGGAAATGAGCAGCGAGCCATAAGGGTTTTTCCCGTCGCCGGCGCCGCCGGCGAACTCGCGCAGCAGGTTGATCTGGGCCCGTGTAGGCAGGGCCAGAAGAAAAACCGCGATCA
>CAYXCX010000040.1:0-11046 GCA_964463405.1 uncultured Clostridia bacterium | reverse complement strand
GGTGTTCGTCGCCGACTCCCAGGTCGTCATGCGCGACCAGAACGCCGAGAGCTTCGTCAACCTCAAGAAAAACCTGAAGCTCAACAACCTGAATTTCGAGAAGATGCCGCTGATCTTCCAGTTCAACAAGCGCGACCTGAAGGAAATCCTGCCCCTCAGCGCCCTCAACAGCGACCTGAATCCCGACAACAAGGCCTTCTTCCCCACCGTGGCCACCGGCGGCGAGAACGTGCTGGAAGGGCTGCACGCCATCATCAAACTGGTCATCCTGCACCTGAAGAACCAGCTCTCCATCTTCCAGAAGGACAAGACGGTCATGTTCTCGCGCGAAGAGATCACCACCTCCGCCCCCAAGCCCGAGGACAAGGAGATCGTCTTCAAGGACTTGTCCGAAGAAAGCCCCCCCGGCGACACCGAGGAGGAGGAGGTTTTCGAGCTCTCCTCGCCTATGGTCGACGCCGTCGATTCCCGCACCCCCCAGGCCGAGGAGGACGTCTTCAACCTGGAGGAGATCGCCGAGGTCAAGCCCGACCGCTCCGACTTCGACATTCCCGAGATCGAATTCGCCGACGAGGAGGAGAGCCGCCCCGACCCGCTCAAGCCCCCGGCTGCCGCCCGCGGCCGCGGCAACGACGAGGAGACGGGGGAGCGGCCGGTTGGGGAAATGCCGGTCGTCCACGGCTACGACCTGCCCATCACCCTGGAGATCCCCGACGGACCGGATGGCCTGCAGCTGCATCTGAACCTCAAGATCACCTTGAAAAAAAAGTAGCCGCCGCGCCATGAAAAAGGTTCTCGCCTCGCTGCTGCTCTTGTTCGCCGCCGGTGCCGGCGCCTGGGCACAGCAGGGGGGCGAAAAGTTGGCCGGCGAGTGCGCCGCCTATCTGGGAGCCTATTTCCAGGGCCAAGCCGGCGTGCGCCTGGGCGTGGTCGCCCTGGAGAACCGCTCCGCTCTGAACGACGCGGCCGTGCAGAAGCTGTACCAGTTGCTGCTGTCGCGGCTGGAGGCCGAGAAGGGCCTGCGCCCGGTCGACCTGCTGCTCGCCGTCTCTGGCGGCCGCGGCGAATTCAACCTGAGCCGCGCCCACGAGCTCGATTTCCAGCTCGAGCTGAAGCTGCTCCAGAACCGCGGCCGGGTCGGGCTGGGAGTGGCGCTGTTCTCGCGGCTCCAGGACCGCCTGGCGGCGCTCAAGTACTTCGAGGCCGACATTTCCGGCGGCGAGATGGAGCTGCTGCAGTCGCGGAGCTTCGCCGTCGCCGCCATGGGCTTCGCCAAGATCCTCGAGCTCGAGGCCCGCGAGGGCCTGATGGACGTCCGTTCCCTGCCCGGCGCCGACGGCCGCGAGCAGGTTTACTTCTTTTATCCCGACGAGGTCGTCGTCTACGAGGCGCGGGAGACGCGGCTGGAGAAACGCTCGCAGATCGCTCTCTCCTGGGGGCGGCCCTTTTACCCGACGCTCCATCCCGAGGGGCGGCTGCTGCTGTTCCATTCCGGCCAGGAGCTCCTGCTGGCGGCCGGCGGCAACTTTTCGCCCCAGGCCCAGGTCCTGGCCCTGCGCGACGGCAGCTGGCAGGAGGCGGGGCGGATCGATTTCGTTCCCCTGCGCCTGGCGGCGCTGAATGGGATTCCCTACCTGGTCGGCGCCCGCTACGCCGAGGGGCAGAATTTTTTCCAGGAGCGGCTCTATTTTCTCCCCTGGGGCGCAGCGGCGGAAAGCGGCGGGCTGCAATACCGGCAAGCCTTTCCGGCCATGGCCCTGGACGTCAGCGCCGACGCCGAGGGGCGCCTGCAGGCCATCCATGCCATCGACCGCGACTACGCCTACCGCCTGCTCGCCACCGACTTCGCTGCCCGGGCGCCGATAACCGGAAAAAGCGGGGCCGCGCTCGCCGTCCTGGACAATGCCTGGCTGGCCCTCAGCGACCACAGCCGGGGAGCCGACCAGCTGTTCTTCTACGACATCCGCGACGGAGGCTTGCGGCCCGTCTACGCCGGCAAGATAGACGGCGAAGTGCAGTTCCTCGCCGCCGGCTCCTGGCAGGGCATGCCGGGGTTCTGGGCCGGGGTGCTGCCTCCCGGCGGCCGCGGGCGGCTGGTGCAGTTCTGGGGAAAAAGCGATGGCTAAAATTCGCCGGCTCCTCGCCCTGGCCCTGGCCCTGGCGCTGGCCCCGGCCGCCGTGCCGCGGCTGGGATCCGCCGTCAAACCCCGCTATGGCGGCGAGCTGGTCGTCCGCCTCAACGAGCCCTCCTCCTTTCACCTGAACACGGCCAGCTATTCCAACCTGATCCTCTATTCGCTGCTGTACGAGAATTTTTTCTACCTGAAGCGCAGCGGCGAGATCGCCAGCAACCTTTTCCGCGAAACCCGCTACGACGGCGCCGCCAGGACCCTCACCCTGACCCTCAAGGAAAATCTCAGCTTCTCCAACGGCAAGCCCCTGACAGCGCGCAACATCCAGGTGTCGCTCAAGGTTTTTTTGGACTCCAACCTGTTCGCGGCCAGCCGCCTGAGCAAGGCGGTCAAGAACGTGCGCGCCGGCGAGGGCCAGGTGGCCGTCGAACTGCACGCCGACAATCCCGGCATCGTCGGCATGCTGACCGCCCCCGAGCTGGTGGTCCTGGCCGAAAACGAACAGTCCTTCTCGGGAGCGTTTTATCCCCAGGAGTGGGAGAAAGGCCGCCACCTGCTGCTGCGGGCCAACCCCTACTATGCCGGCGGCCGGGCCTACCTCGACCGGGTGCGGATCGTCTTCGGCGACGGCCAGGCTCCCGACCTCTTCCTGGCCAACCCGGGTCAGTTCAAGGACAGGTTCCTGGAATTCGACGCCGGCATCTTCCAGAATGTCTACCTGTGCTTTCTGCAGCCCGACATCGGCCAGAACACCCGCATCGCCCTGTTTTCCCTGCTGAAGCGCTTCAACGAATGGTCGGGAGGGCGCTTCCGCGAGCTGAACTCGCTGACCGCCGACGACGAGTCGCCGGTCGCCATCCGCATCCGCACCCTGACGCCGCAAAAAACCGCGGCCATCCTGAAGACGTCCGACGTCAAGCTGTACGCCCTCTCCTCGCTGGCGAACCTGGACAAGGACCTCTCCGCCTTCCTCAAGGACAGCGGCCTCAAGATCGAAACGCAGTTCGTCGACAACAGCGAGTTCGCCTCTTTCCTGGAATCGGCGGCCATCAAGTACGTCCTGGCCGACCGCATCTTCCAGAAGAACACCCCGGCCGAGGAGAAGCTCAGCCGCATCGTCAGGGAATCCAGCTTCAACCGCTTCAACGCCCAGTACCTGCGCATGCTCAGCGAGCTGGACGAGGCCCGCTTCAGCAACTCCGAGGAGCTGCTCGTCGAGCAGATTGCCCGCATCAGCGAGGCCATCGTCAACGACGGCTTCATCCTGCCGCTGTTCCAAAAACCCTATTCCCTGTACATGAGCAAGGCATGGCCGGCGCTGGAGATCGACTTTTTCGGCCGGCCCCTGCTGCAGCAAGTGAGCCGGGCCTATGACTAGGCGCTGCCTTTTCCTGGCCGCCCTGCTGCTGGCCGCCGTTTCCGCCCCGGCGCTCGACCTGGGGGTGGCGGCGGGCTCGCTGAGCCGCCCGCGTTCATTCTATTACGGGCTTTCGCTGGGCTCGGGAACCGTGGTCCCGCTGCTCAAGCTTGAATTCGAGGGCGGCCGCGTCGCCGCGACCGACATGAACAGCCTGAGCGCGGCGCTGAAGCTGCGCCCCAAATTCGGCGCCCTCGCCCCCTATGCCGTCCTGGGCGCCGGCGCCGAGTTCGCCCGCCTGACCCTGCGCTTCAAGGAATACGACTTCTACACGTTTTACGGCGCCGGCATCCATTTCTTTCCCGCCGCGATGGTCTCCCTGCGCGCCGACCTGCGCTTCCTGAACCTGCCGGCAGGAGGAAAAACCCGCGTGTCCGGCGGACTGTTCGTCCACCTGTAGCCCTTTTCCGCAGCCGCCGCGGTTGACAACCGCCCTGGTTTGGGCTATAAAGACCCCTTGTCCGGCGACATTCGTTCTGATTCGCCAAATCCGTCCGCTTTCCAGGAGGCAAGGGTGAACATCTATGTTTGCGTGAAACAGGTCCCCGACACCGAGGCCAGCATCGTGGTCAAGGACGGGCGCTCGATTCATGAAGCCAACGTCAAGTGGATCGTCAGCCCCTACGACGAGTACGCCGTCGAGGAGGCGCTGAAGCTGCGGGAGACGCTCCCCGGGTCCAAGGTGACCGCGGTATGCCTCGGGCCGGAGCGGGCCCAGAGCGCGCTGCGCACCGCCCTGGCCATGGGCGCCGACGCCGCCGTCCACGCCGAGTGCGCCGCCGCCCTCGACGGCTGGGGCACGGCGCGGGCCCTGGGCCACGTCATCGCCGCCGACAAGGAGTTCGGCGTGATCTTCCTGGGCCGGCAGGCCATCGACGGCGACGCCGGCCAGGTGCACCTGCTGCTGGCCGAAGTCCTGGGCGTCCCGGCGGCGACCAACGTCCTGGCCTTCGCCTGCGACGGCCGCCAGGTCCGCGCCGAGCGCGAGATCGGCGGCGGCGCCAGGGAAGTGATCGAGATGGCGGTCCCCTGCGTCGTGGCCGCGGCCAAGGGGCTCAACACCCCGCGCTACGCCTCGATGATGGGCATCATGAAAGCCAAGAAGATCGAGATTCGCAAGATCGCGCTGGCCGATACCGGCGTCGACGAAGCCCAGAACCGCGTGCGCCTGCTCAAGCTGTCGGCGCCCGCCGAAAAGCCGCAGGGCCGGGTCATTCCCGGCGAGCCCGCCGCTGCAGCGCGCGAGCTGGTGCGGCTGCTGCGCGAAGAAGCGAAGGTACTGTAGGAGATCCCATGGCCAACATCGGCATTTACATCGAACTGGATCAGGGAACGTTCAAGAAGTCGAACCGCGAGCTGCTCAGCCTGGCCCGCGGGCAGGGGCACGCCGTCCACGCCGTCCTCTTCTGCGCCGACCCCGCCCCCTATCTCGAGGAACTCAAGGGAACGGCCAAGCTCATCCATGTGGCCGGCGGCGACCTGTCCTACCAGCCCGACCGCTACGCGCGCACGCTGGCGGCGGTGATCGCCGCCTACAAGCTCGACGCCTTCCTGGGCAGCCACTCGGCCCAGGGCAAGGACCTGTTCCCGCGCCTGGCCGCCAAGGCCGGCGCCGGCCTGGTCGGCGACTGCCTGGCGGTCGACCTGCCCGCCCGCAAGGCGGTCAAGCCGGTCTATTCGGGAAAGCTTCTGGCAGAATGCCAGGTGGAGGGCGAGCGCGCCCTGTTCACCGTCCGCCCCAACGTCATCGCGGCCCAGCCGGCCGAGGGCGCGGCGCCGGAGATCTGCCCCTTCGCCATGGACGGCGGCGAAACGCCGACGCGCATCGTTGAGGTCATCCGCGGCGCGGCGCAAAAGGTCGACCTGACCGAGGCCGAGATCATCGTCTCGGGCGGCCGGGGCATGAAGGCCAAGGAAAACTTCGCCATCCTGGAGGAGCTAGCCGCGGCTCTCGGCGCCGGTGTCGGCGCCTCGCGCGCCGCGGTCGACGCCGGCTTCGCCAGCTCCGACATGCAGGTGGGCCAGACCGGCAAGGTCGTCAACCCCAAGCTCTACGTCGCCTGCGGCATTTCCGGCGCCATCCAGCACTTCGTGGGCATGAAGACCTCCAAGGTCATCGTGGCCATCAACAAGGATCCCGAGGCGCCCATCTTCAAGAAAGCCGACTACGGCATCGTCGGCGACTTGTTCGCGATCGTCCCCTTGGTCAGGGAAGAAGTCAAAAAGATACTGAACTGACTCTAAAAAAAATCAAATTCGATCTCTTAGTGTTAGTGTTAGTGTTAGTGTTAGTGACAGGAACAGCATGGAACGAACTCGTGCTGTCACTCGCCACCAGTCACCCTCCTCAGCGGAGGGCTTCAGGTCGTCACTGCCTCGGGAAATTCCCTGCGCCGATTTCCGTCTTTAACATGGTACTTGGTACGTGGAACCTCTGGCTTCGTAGTTCCTGAAACCTCTGGTTTCGCAGGTCTTACGGCTTGTCGCCCTGCCTGAGCGCCTTTTCATAGTCCTTCTTCAACTGCCGGTTCTCCCCCTCCAGTTCGCGGACGTGGCCGCGCAGGGTGCGCAACTCCAACAGCCACTGCAGCTGCTGGCGCTCGATCGGCTTGTGCGAGATCTTCATCTTGACCAGCAGGATGCTGATGTAGTCATCAAGGCGCATCGGGTTTCTCCGCCGGTATTATAGAGAGATCCGCCGCATTTTTCAATTCACGGCAGGACCCGGTGCGCGGTCCACGGCGGACGCCCTGCAGCAAGGAATCACTTACCGCAGAGCCGGTAGCTAGCGATGAAACTACAGGCTTCAGGGCATTTGCCGTACGCCGTACGCCGAGTTCGCAGGGCTTTAGGCGCCGATTGACGCATCCGGCCTTATCGGCTACAATGAGCCATGCAAGGAGCAAAAATGGCCAAAAAAGCGCTGATCACCGGCATCACCGGCCAGGACGGATCCTACCTGGCCGACCTGCTGCTGGAAAAGGGCTACGAGGTAACCGGCATGGTCCGCCGCTCCTCCATGGAGAAGTTCGACCGCATCGACCACATCAAGGACCGCATCGGCATCCGCCAGGCCGACCTGCTGGACCAGTACTCGATCAGCAAGATCATCGAGCAGGTCCAGCCCGAGGAGGTGTACAACCTGGCCGCCATGAGCTTTGTCCCCACCTCTTGGGACCAGCCGGTGCTGACCGCCGAGTTCACCGCCATCGGCGTCACGCGCATGCTGGAGGCCATCCGCGCCGTCAACCCGCGCATCCGCTTCTACCAGGCCTCCTCCTCAGAGATGTTCGGCAAGGTCAAGGAGATCCCGCAGAACGAAACCACGCCCTTCCACCCGCGCAGCCCCTACGGAGTGGCCAAGGTGTACGGCCACTGGATCACCGTCAACTACCGGGAAAGCTACGGCATTTTCGGCGTCTCGGGCATCCTGTTCAACCACGAATCGCCCCGCCGCGGCATCGAGTTCGTCACCCGCAAGGTCACCCACACCGCCGCCAAGATCAAGCTGGGCCTGGCCAAGGAGCTGCACCTGGGCAACCTGGAGGCCAAGCGCGACTGGGGCTACGCCCGGGACTACGTCGAGGCCATGTGGCTCATGCTACAGCAGGAGCATCCCGACGACTACGTCATCGCCAGCGGCGAGACCCATTCCGTCCAGGAGCTGGTGGAGATCGCCTTTTCCCACCTGGGCCTCGACTACCGGAACTTCGTCGTCCTGGACAAAAAGTTCATCCGCCCGGCCGAAGTCGACCTGCTGTGCGGCGACGCCGGCAAGGCCAGGAGAATTCTGGGCTGGCAGCCCAAGGTCCGCTTCGCTGAACTGATCCAGATGATGGTCGACGCCGACATGGCCCTGCTGCGCAAGGAGTACCGCCTGTGAGCCGAGCGAAATACAAGGAGCACCGCCCCTGGGGCTGGTTCGAGATCCTGCACGAAGAAAAGGAGCTGAAGGTCAAGCGCATCATGGTCAAGCCGGGCCAGCGCCTCTCCCTGCAGAGCCACAGGCAGCGCGCCGAGAACTGGGTCATCGTCGAGGGCCGGGCGCTCTTCACTCTCGGAAACCGCACCATCCCCCTGAAGCCCCACGAGTCGGTCTTCATCCCGAAAGGGAAAAAGCACCGCATGAAGAATCCTGGCCGCAAGGAGTTGCTCTTCGTGGAGGTGCAGACCGGCAGCTACCTGGGCGAGGACGACATCACCCGCTACGACGACGATTTCAACCGCTGTTAGCCATTCCGCAAGTTCGCGCTAGAAGCAAGGAAGGATCTCGCATGTTGCAAAGGGAAAAGGAAATCGGGCTGCAGGCAGTCGCCGCGGCCATGGCCATGGCGGCGGCGATACAGCGGGAAATGACCGGCGGCGACACGCTGACCAAGAGCGACCGCAGCCCGGTGACCATCGCCGACTTCGCCGTCCAGGCGCTGGCCTGCCATGCCCTCAACGGCCATTTCCCCGGCGTAGCCATCGTGGGCGAGGAAGACTCGCTGGCCCTGCGCCGGCCCGAGAACCGCGAATTGTTCGCCAAGGTCGCCCATTACCTGGAGCAGTCTGCCGCCCCCATCCGGGGAGGGGAAATCTGCGATTGCATCGACCTCGGCAGCTCGGCAGCGAACGGCACATTCTGGACTCTGGACCCCATCGACGGCACCAAGGGCTTCCTGCGCGGCGAACAGTTCGCCATCGCCCTGGCCCTGGTCCGCGAGGGACAGGTGCGCCTGGGCATCCTCGGCTGCCCCAACCTGGGAGCAGGCCCCGGCGGCACCCTCTTCTGGGCCATTAAGGGCCAGGGCAGCTGGCAGGTTCCTGCCTCCGGCGGCGCCGCCGTTCCTGCCCGCGCCTCGGCCCGGACCGATCCCCGGCAGATGAAGTTCGTCGAGAGCTACGAGTCGTCGCACAGCGACAAGGAAACCCAGCTGGCCATTTCCAGGACGCTGAAAATATCGGCGCCCCCCGAGCAGATGGACAGCCAGGTCAAGTACGGCATCGTGGCCTCGGGGCAGGCCGAGATCTACCTGCGCATTCCCAACCCCGCCAGCCCGGACTACCGCGAAAAGATCTGGGACCATGCCGCCGGCAGCCTGATCGTCGAAGAGGCCGGGGGGCGGGTCAGCGACATCGAGGGGAAAAATCTCGATTTCTCGAAGGGCAAGACCCTGGCCGCGAACCGCGGCATCCTGGCCAGCAACGGCTCCGTCCACGACCGGGTGCTGGCGGTCATCGAGGAATTGGCTATGCGGAAATAACAGGGCGGTTCGCGAACCGCCCCTACACAAAGAATCAGAAAGCCCTTTCCTTTATTCCGACATGATCAGGATTATTTTTGTCATCGATCCAATTCGCGGGATTGGATTGGATATACTCACGGATTCGTTTTAATTCAAATTCGTCACGAATAATGCGCTCGTAATAATTGCGCTGCCAAACTGGAGACCCGGACGTTTGTCTGACTTCATTGATCAGTTTTGCCGAATGGGTCTTGAAAGCACCCAGAATTCCTCCCAAGGGCTTCGCTCTTTGTGTAGGGGCGGTTCGCGAACCGCCCATAGATTGATCAAACAACAAGATTCCATGAAAATGATTTGGCATGACCACATGTCCGATCAATTCCAAATAAGGATATTGTTGGCCCAGCCAAGACCATGCGGCATCAATGATCTTCCCACATTCGTTCGGCCGCATTTTTCCATCCAATATATCGCCGAAGGTCACTTCACGATTCCAGGAACATATCGTCACGAAGTAGGCCCCGTTCCTTGAATAATCATATCCTCTCAAGCGGATCGACCGGCGGTGGTGAATCTCGGGATTGAATCTCATGCGATATCGATGGGCGGTTCGCGAACCGCCCCTACATGAAGAAACAACATAATTTCCTGATTCCCTAAGGGAGGTTTTAATCCTTTTTCACGATATCGATCTCCCATATCCCAATAATGCAAGATACTATATTCACCTTCCATCAGAAATCCAGCCACAGTGATTCCCCTCTCCTTGGCAAATTTCAGCACTTCAGCAATTGCATCCCAAGATACATCCCCATGGGCATGAATGCGAATCTTTTTGAAAAGGAGTAATATCCGGCAGATATTTCATCTGCCTGAGGTATTTCGTTGCATCAATCTTGATCATCCAGCTCACCCCTTCGTATGTTTGAATCAATTGTCACAAAGAAACGGTAGCGTGTCAATCTGGTCTTCATGTAGGGGCGGTTCGCATCCGTACCCGCCAGGGGGAACCGCCCCTGTTTCCAATTATTCCGTCAGTCTCAACGCCCATTCCGCCTTGTCGGCGGCGACGGGCGTGTACCACTCGAATTGGCGCAGCAGCTCCGCGGGGGATTCAGCGGTGAGGACCATTCCCCGGTGGGCGGGGTCGACGAAGCCCTGCTCGGTGACGTGGTCGAGGAAGCGCAGCAGCGGCGCGAAGAAGCCGGCCACGTCGAGCAGGCCGCAGGGCTTGGCGTGCATGCCCAGCTGCGCCCAGGTGAGCATCTCGAAGATCTCTTCCAGGGTGCCCAGCCCGCCCGGCAGGGCCATGAAGCCGTCGGCCAGTTCCGCCATCAGCGCCTTGCGCTCGTGCATGGTTGCCACCACCCGCAGGTCGGAGAGCCCGGTGCAGGCGACTTTCCTTTCAAACAATTGCCTGGGGATGACGCCGATGACCTCGCCGCCGCAGTCGAGCGCGGCCCGGGCCAGGCGGCCCATCATGCCCACCTTGCCGCCGCCGAAGACCAGGCCGATTCCTTTTTGCGCCAGCAGGGCGCCCAGGCGCTCCGCCGCACGGGCGAATTCCGGATCGGCGCCCGGGCTCGAGCCGCAAAAGACACAGATTCGCTTCAGGGTGGCCATGCCGGCAATCCGCGCAGCCTAAAGCAGGTCGCTCTTGGTGAAGATGGGCGCGAAGGGGCAGCCCAGGGCCTCGATGGCCTGGCGCCCCCCCTCCTGGCGGTCGAGGACGGCCATGACCACCTCGACCTTGCCGCCCGCGGCTTCGACCTGGCGGACGCCCTTGAGGATCGAGCCGCCCGAGGTGATGACGTCGTCGAACAGCGCCACGCGCATGCCGGGTTTGAAGTTGCCCTCGATCATCTTGCGCGTGCCGTGCCCCTTCTCCTCCTTGCGGATGATGAAGGCGGGCAGCGGCCGCCCCTGCTGGTGGCTGACGACGGCGATGGCGGCCACGATGGGGTCGGCGCCGATGGCATAGCCGCCGACGGCGTCGACCGCGTACTCGGCCAGCATGGCGAAAAAGATGCCCCCGCACAGGGCGGCCCCCTCGGCGTCCAGGGTGGTGACGCGGGCGTCGACGTAGAAGTCGCTGGTCTTGCCGGAGGCCAGGGTGAACAGGCGGCCGCGCGACACCGACTTCTCCAGCAGGATGCGGCGCAGGCGCTCCTTCACGAGAGCTTTCCCCGGAAATTTTCGGGCAGGACCCGGCGCAGGTAGGGGGCGATCTCCACGATCGAGGCCTCCAGGAACTCCAGGTTCTCCGCTT
>CAYXCX010000039.1:5024-11102 GCA_964463405.1 uncultured Clostridia bacterium | reverse complement strand
CTAGTGGAATATCACATTTTTCCACCTTGCAAAAAAAAAATCAACTTTTTTGATTTTTGCCAGGCCGGGCAGGAGGCAGCAGGAGATAGAACGAATTTTCTTCCTTGATGCGGAACAGCCCGAGGTCGCCCGCTGCCCTCCCCTGGGCCATTCTTTTTGCACACCCCCGGGGCTTTGTCTTAGGGCCTTTGTCTTAGGGCCTTTCTACTGACTACTGTCTACTGTCTACTGTCTACTTCATCTTCTGCTTGATCGCCAGCAGCTCCTTCAGCGGCGCCAGGTCGGCCTTCTTGCGCACGTATATGGTGATCGGCCGCAGCTTGCCCGCCTTCTCCGCGGGATGGAGGAAGGAGTCGCGGAGCGCCGGATCGAGCGCGCTGGCGCGGAGGAGCTCCCCGGCCCTGGCCGGGAAGTAGAAGCCCACCTTGAAGAAGCGGTCCCAGACCGAGATCCAGCACAGGGTCCTGGCCTTTTGCGTCACCTTGCAGAGCCAGCTCTTGCCGTCGTTGTAGTAGCGCCACTCGAGCCTGGCCTGGGGAAAGTCCTCGGCCAGCAGCTTTTTGAAGGCGGCCCAGGAGGTGATGACCGAGCGCAGGTAAAAAGCCAGGACCTCGTCGTCGGGGAAAGCCTTGGGATCGTTGAGCAGGGGGTGATTCATTAATAGAGATTATAAAGGAAAAAGGAAAAAGGTGAAAGGCGACCGCTCGTTTCTGCGCAGAACCCGCCGCTCACGACCGAACGCAAGCCGGCATTCAATTGAACTTGAAAAAAAAGAACAGCACCGCCGCCCAGTCGCGGCGCACGCCGCGGGCATGGCCCAGCAGGCGGTAGTTGGCGTCCAGGATGCGCCCGTCATCCTTGACGCAGCCCAGTAGGCGGTAGTTGCCGTCCATGACCCGGCCGTCGGGCTTGATGAAGCCGACCGTGCCGTACAGGCTGTTCTGCACGGAGCCATTGCTCCTGATAAACCCGATGGCATGATAATTTTTATCCTGAATGGCGCCATTGGCCTTGAAGTAGCCCAGGACGCGATAGTTGCCATCCTGGACAGTGCCGTCGGGCCTGACGTAGCCGGTGGTGTTGTAGCTGCCCGATTGGATCCGTTGCCCGCTGGCCGGGGCCGCGGCGGCAAGCAGCAGCGCCGCGAACAAGCAGAGCACATTTCTCATGACGAAATATATATACGACGTTCAAGGCGGAATGTCACACAATTTCCGATTGCCAAATGAAGATTTATTAGTGTTGGCGCTCGCGTTAGCAAGAAGCTCAACCGACCCAAAACAGCAGTATCAACAAAAAACTCAGCGAAATATTGGCAAAGGCAATTGTGATAGTGTCGGGCGCAGGCATGATGCATTTTTCTTCATTTATTCCTTTTACCTTTTTCCTTTTACCTTGTACAATGAATTGAAATCTAATGGCGAGGTGAACCATGTCGCAGCGGATGGTCAGGCAGTTCATGGAGATGGTGCAGATCGACAGCGAGTCAGGCAACGAAGCCCGCTTTGTCGATTATCTCTTGAAGGAATTCAAGAAGCTGGGTGCGACGGCAAGAAAGGACGCCTACGGCAACCTGGTAGCCAAGCTGCCGGCGAAAAAAAGCGCCAGCAAAAATCCCATCCTCCTTTCCTGCCACGCCGACACGGTCCAGCCGGGAAAGGGGATCAAGCCCAGGCTGGCCAACGGCGTGATCCGCTCCGCCGGCGACACCATCCTGGGCGCCGACGACAAGGCCGGCATCGCCGAAATGCTGGAAGCGCTGCGCCTGGCGCCGGTGCGGCCGCCGGTCGAGGTGGCGATCAGCCGCCAGGAGGAAGTGGGGCTGCACGGAGTCAAGAACCTGGACTTCAAGCTGCTCAAGGCCCGGCGCGGCTTCCTGCTGGACAACGACACCCTGGACACCATCGTCATCGGCGGCCCCTCCTACTTCGCCATCGACGTCGAGGTCCAGGGGCGCTCGGCCCACGCCGGCATGGAGCCGGAAAAGGGGATCAACGCCATCGCCGCCGCCGCCAGGGCCATCGCCGCGCTGAAGCTGGGTCGCCTGGACCGCGAGACCACGGCCAACGTGGGCGTGATCAGCGGCGGCATCATCCGCAACGGGGTGCCGGACAAGGCCTGCTTCCTGGCCGAATGCCGCAGCCTGAGCCACCGCAAGGCCCAGGCCCTGGCCGCCAGCATGGAAAGGACGATCCGGTGCGAAGCGGCGAAGCTGAACGCCAAGGCGGCTGTCAAAGTCGACAACCTGTGCCGGGCGGTGGCCATCGCCCCCGACGCCTGGACCGTGGTCACGGCGCAGAAGGCGCTCAAGAAAGTGGGCGTCAGCGCCAGGACCACCTTCATCACCGGCTTCACCGACGCCTCCATCTACAACAACATGGGGATCGAAATGGCGGTGGTGGGCATCGGCGCCCGCAACGAGCACTCCACCGCGGAGCACATCCGCGTGGCCGACATGGAGAAGGCGCTGAAGATGCTGGTAGAGATTTTGCGGCTGGCGGCGGAATAGCCGGGGCTCAAGATAAACAGGACGAACTAGAGACGTTAGACGTTAGACGCCAGACGTCAGCAGGAAAGAAGAATGAGCTTGAGCCGCCAGCGAGGAACAGAACGAACCAGAGACGTTTGACGCCAGACAAAAAGCTTTTTATCACTTTTTCTTCCCACGCTCTTCCCTTTCTCTTCCCTCACTCTTTTCTGAGTTCTTTGTCAATGGGGATAGGTCTTCTCGCCGGCCCTGATCTCCGTTTCCAGGATGTTTTCCAGCGGCGGCAGCGGGCAGTTGTAGGCCGGCGAATAGTTGCACAGCGGATTGTAGCAGCGGTTGAAATCGAGTTCTATCTCATCGCCCGCGGGCTCCTCCAGGTCCAGGAAGCGCCCCACCTCGTAGGTCTCGTCGCCGTTGGTGTCGTCCTTGAAGGGGATGAACAGGGTTCTGGCGTCCGGCCCTTCCAGGCTGGTTTTCAGGGCGGTCAGCGACAGATCCTTCCCGTTCAGCCGGAACAGGACGCGGGCGTAGCGGAAGAACTGCTTTTCCAGCTTGCGCGTGGTGCCGACCTTCAGCGGCTGCGGCTCGGCGAACCTTTCCAGGCGCGCCTTGAGCGCGTAGCGGGGATCGGGGGCATAATAGCGCAGGCGGTCGAACTCCAGCAATTCGCGGCGCTTGCCGTCAAAGACGATCATGGCCAAGGAGTCGGGGCCGGGATAGACGGCCAGGGTGATGCGGCCGACATCGAAGAGGCAGCCCGCCGCTAGCGCGGCCTTGCCCCGGGGCAGGAGGACCATGGCGCCCTCCCCCCCCTCGCGGCAGGTGACGATTGGCGCGCCCTTGTCCCAGTACCACTGGCCGTCGCGGAACAGCAAGGCGAACGCCGCCCCCTTCGCGGGCCGCTCGGAAGCCTTCACCGCGCCGTCGTGCACCAGGATGAACGTCCTGGCCGCGGCGGGCACGGTCAGCCGCTCGCTGCCGGCCAGGGGCGACGTGGCCGATGTCTTGAACTCGATGTCCTTCAGCGCCCGCTCCCGCAGCAGCCCCTCCAGCCATGCCGCGTCCGCGCCGGCGGCGGTTTCATCCCCCCCGGCCGGGGCCTGCGCCAGGGCCGGCGCGGCCAGGCACAGGACCGACAGCGGCAGAGCCAAGATCCATTTTAGCAGCACTCGCTTTTGCATGGGCATCTCCTCAGCGATTTTCTGTCACCAGCAGCAGGTCCTGCAGCACGCCGGCGGCCGTGTCCATCAGGTCGGGGTGCTCCTCCAGGATCCACAGCGGCGCCAGCATGTCGAACTCCAGGCGCAGGGCGGCGGCGCGGCCGTTGACCGCCGCGAATACGTCGCCCTGCTCCACCTCGCGCGGCTGCACTTCGGCGCGCACCCGCCCCCCCTCGCGCCAGGCGCGGCAGATCAGCTTGATCCTCCTGCCGCCGGCGGCGGCGCGGGCCACGTCGGCCGCGCCGACGCCGCGGATGCCCCGGCGCGCGACGGCCAGGGGATCGATGCCGGCGCCCATGAAGAAGTTGGCCAGCACGGCGGTCTTGGCCGCCGCGTCCCAGCCCTCCAAGTCGTTGCCCGGGTCGGCCTCGGCGAAGCCCAGCCGCTGCGCCTCGCAAACGGCCGCCGCCATGTCCTCGCCCGCCTCCAGGCGCGAGAGAACGAAGTTGCTGGTGGTGTTGAAGATCCCGGAAAAGCCGGTGACGCGGACGCCGCGCAGGGCCCGCCCCAGGCAGAAAATGGGGCTGCCGTCCATCACCGCGCTCTCGAACAGGAAATGGACGTTGCGGGCGCGGGCCAGGGCTGAGAGTTCGTCGTAGGCAAAGGCCGCCGGCCCCTTGTTGGCGGTGACCACGTGCCTGCCGCGCGCCAGCGCCGCCCGGGCATGGGCCAGCGCCGCGCCGCCGCGGTTGGCGATGTCCAGGGTCGAAAGCTCGACCAGCACGTCGTAATCCAGCGATCCCAGCGCCTGCTGCGCCGTCATGGGCGCGGCCGGAAAGGAGCCGTCCTCGCGGTACTGTTTCAGCGCCCGCGCCAGGTCGATGCCCCGGGGATCGACCAGGCCGCCGGCACCAGGTCCAGCCCGGCCAGGCCGGGGTATTTTTCGCGCTCAACGGTCAGCATGGCGGCCATCTTGCGGGCCACGTTGCCGAAGCCGGCCAACACCGCGCGCAGGGGCTTGCTGCTCATGGCGATATTGTAAAGGGTTCACAAGCCGGTGACAAGGGCCTAGCGCCGGCCTGAAGCGCGCCGGCAAAAAGGGCCCACGCCGACGGGCACGGGTTGATACAAACAGGCAGGGAGCGCGCTGTCGCATTGCCAACCGCTCTCGCTGCGCCGGGCCCGCCTTTTACTCGGCGGGCCCCTCTGCTATAATGCCGGAGCAACGATGGAAAATCCGGAATTTCGCCAGCCCGGGGGCGGCCGCCGATGACGTTCGCCTACCCGCACGCGCTGCTGCTGCTGCTGCTGCTCGTCCCCTTCACCCTGCTGGCGACATTCAACTATCGCAGAAAGCGGCGCCTGCTGCGCGAGTTCATCGCCGCCGCGGCGCAGGGCCGGGCCGTGGTGCGCGCCGGCCGCGAGATCGACTTCTTCAAGTCGGCCCTGCTGATCGGCGCCTTCGCTTTCCTGATCCTGGCCCTGGCCCGGCCGCAGTGGGGCGAACGCTTCGAAAGCCTGGACATCCGCGGCCTGGAGATCGTCTTCCTGCTCGACACCTCGGCCTCGATGAACGCCGAGGACGTGAAGCCTTCGCGGCTGGAGGCGGCCCGCACCCTGGTGGCCGCCGTGGTCGACGCCCTGCGCACCGACCTGGTGAGCCAGGTCAACTTCGCCGCCGCCGCCTACGTCCAGTGCCCGCCGACGCTCGACTATGAGGCCTTCAAGCTCCTGGCTCTCGCCTCGGCGGCCAGCCCGCCCGAGGAGCAGGGGACCGACTTCGCCAAGGCCCTGGCGCTGGGGCTGAGCCTGTTCCGCTCCGCCCGCCCCAGCCGCAAGGTCATGATCCTGGTCACCGACGGCGAGGACCAGGAGCGGGGCTGGCCCGAGGCGCTGAAGCAGATCGCCCGCCGGGAGATCGCCGTGTTCACCGTGGGCGTCGGCGCCCCGGGGGGCGCCCCCATCCCCGTCCGCGACGCCAGCGGCGCCACAGCGGGCTGGAAACAGGACGCCCAGGGGCGCATGGTCACCTCGCGCCTGGACGAGGAGACGCTGGCGCGCATCGCCGCCGTCGGCGGCGGCCAGTATTACCGCCTGGCCGACGCGGCCGGCATCGCCCCCATGGTCGGCATCCTGCGCGGTTACGAGCGCCGCCAGCTGGCGCAGAAGGTGCGCCGGCGGCGGATCGACCGCTTTCAGCTGCCGCTGCTCGCGGCCGTCCTGCTGCTGGTCGCGGAGATGGCCCTGAGCGAACGGAGGCTCGCGTGGCGAAAAGGCTGATCCCCTGGCTGCTCTTGCTGCTGCTGCCGGCAACGGCGCCGGCGCGGCAGGACGGCGCAGCCCTGCCCCGGCGCGGCTGGCACTGGTTCGAGCCGGCGGCGCTGCGCAACCGCATCAGCGCGTTGATCACCGCGGAATGCGTGCCGTCAC
>CAYXCX010000039.1:0-5014 GCA_964463405.1 uncultured Clostridia bacterium | reverse complement strand
CAACCGCAGGGGGATCGAGGCCTACCGCCGCGGCGACTACGCCGCCGCCCTGGAGCAATTCCTTTCGGCCAAGGGGCTGAAGGCCGACGCCCCGGAGCTGAAGAACAACACCGCCGCCGCCCTCTACCAGTTGCAGAAATTCCGCCAGGCGCTCGAGGAGCTGTCGAGCGTGGATGAGCAAAAGCCGGGTCCCGACCAGGCGACCCTGCACTACAACCTGGGCAACGTCCACTTCCGCCTGGAGCAGTATCCCCAGGCCCTGGAGAGCTACAAGCGCTGCCTGCTGCTCGCTGCCGACGACATCCAGGCCAAGAAAAATTTCGAGCTGACCCTGCGCAAGCTCCAGGAGCGGCAGCCCCAGGAGCAGCCGCAGCCGCCGGAGGCCGAGCAACAGCAGCAGCAAAAGTACGAGGCCATGATGCAGTTCCTGGACCAGAACGAGAAGCAGCAGATGGAAAAGAGGAAGCGCAAGGCCTCCCCAGCCCGCAATGAAAAGGACTGGTAGTTTTCCCCGAGCCGCCCTGCTGTCCCTGCTGGTCGCCGCAGTGCTGCCACTATGCGCGAAGGACGCCCAGGGGGAAGCCGGCGTACTCCCGCAGGGGGCCGCCCCGGCGGCTGAGGCCGGAGCGCCTGCGGACGGCTTCACGGATTCACAAGAAAACGGTTCGCCGGCCAGCGTCAGCGCAGAAATTTCCGCCCAGAAAATCGGCCTGGACGACACGCTGATCTACACCCTGACTTTCCAGAACATCGACAACCCGACCCAGCCCGACCTTTCCTATCTGGACGACTTCCAGGTGCTGCAGACGGCGCGCAGCTCCGAGTTCCAGCTGCGCGACGGCGCCAGCCGCACCACCACCCGCTTCACCTATTACCTGATGCCCACGCGCAGCGGCCGCCTCGACCTGCCGGCGGTGCGCTACCGCCACCAGGGTCGCGAGCACCAGACCCGCGCCTTCGCCATCGAAGTGGTCAAGGGCAGCCTGGCCCGCCGCTCGCCGCCGGCTGGCGGCTCGGGAGCGCCCTTTGCCGACGACTTCTTCTCCTCGCCCTTCGCCCCGGGAAAGCCGCAGCAAATTGACGCCTTCCTGCGCGCCGCCGTCTCGAAAAGCGAGTGCCTGCCGGGCGAGCAGGTCCTGTTCCGCGTCCGCCTCTTCACGCGCAGCCGCATCGAGGCGGTCAACATGCTCTCCAGCGCCTCGTTCGCCGGCTTCTGGCAGGAATGGTTTCCCACCCCGCAGTCGATCGTCCCTGAGAGCGAAAACGTCGACGGCGTCGTCTACCAGGTCTACGAGATCCGCAAGGCGGCGCTGTTCGCCAGCGAGAGCGGCACGCTGACCATCCCGGCGCTGGAGTTCGAGCTGCAGGCCGCCGACCCGGGATCGCCATTCCTGGCCGCCCGGGCGCTGCGCCGCTCCAGCCAGCAGGTCAAGGTCCGCGTGCTCGAGCCGCCCGCGGCCGCCGCCGGCCTGCCGGTCGGCCGCTTCACTTTTTCCCTGGCAGCGCCGCGGCTGGAGGCCGACGTCAACGAGATCGTCACCCTGAGCCTGCGCATCAGCGGCAGCGGCAACACCAAGGCCATCGTCCCGCCCTTGCCGCCGGCCAGCGAGCTGGCGCTGGTCTACCCGCCCAAGGTCAGCCGCGAGACCGACTTCGCCGGCGCCGCCCTGACCGGGACGCTGCGCGCCGAAATCCCCGTCGCCTTCAAGCGCCGCGGCGAGGTCGTCTTCGCGCCCTTGGAATTCCGCTACTACGATCCGCAGCAGAAGGCCGTGGTTTCCCTGCGCAGCGATCCGGTCCGCCTGCGGGTCAGCGGCGAAAAGCAGTCCCCAGCGCTGGTGCGCACCGCTGCCGGCAGCGCCGTGGTGCAGCAGGGCGAGGACATCGACTTCATCAAGGGCGGTCGGGCGCCATCTCCGGCGCCGCCGCTCCACCGTCGCCGCTGGTATGTCCCGCTGCTGGCCGCCCTGTTCGCGGCCAACCTGCTGGTCCTGCTCAAGGTCGCCGCCTGGGACCGGCTGATCGCCCCCAGCGCCGGCATGCGCCGCCGGCGCATCCTGACCCAGGCGCTGAAGGGACTGGCCGCGGCGCGCCGTCCCGGCGACCTCGCCCCGGTCATGGAGGCCTTCTTTTGCGCCACGTGCGGCTGCGGCCGCTCGCAGGTCGACGACCGGCGCATCGCCGAAACGCTGGCCGTCGGGGGCGTCGCCAAGGCCGCGATAGACCGCTTCCTTTTTCTCAAGGGGCAGTCGGATCTCGCCCGCTTTGCGCCGGGGGGAAAATCGGCGCTGGAGCTCCAGCGCGACCGCCGCGAGCTGGGCCGGCTTTTCCGCGAAATCGACAGGAAGTTGAAATGAGAGCCAAGACCGCAATCCTGCTGCTGGCCCTGCTGCTGGCCACGGCGGCTGCCGCGGCCGGCGCCGGCGCGAATTTCGCCCAGGCGAACCGCCTCTACGGGCAGGGGCGCTACCGCGAGGCGCTCGCCCTGTACCGCAAGGCCGCCGCCCAGTCCCGCGACTGGCGGCTGGCCTTCAACACGGGCAACTGCCACTACAAGCTGGGCGACTACCTGCAGGCCAAGGTCCATTACCTGAAGGCGCGCCGGCTGCGGCCGCTGGAACCCACCATCGCCCGCAACCTGGCCCTGACCGACCGCCATTTTCAGGACGACATCCGCCTGCCCGCTCCCGGCTTTCTCGCCCGCGCCGTGCAGGCGCTGGAGAGCCGGGTGAGCCTGGACGCGCTGAGCATCATGCTGCTGCTGGCGGCGCTGCTGTTCAACGTGCTCCTCTTCCGCCTGCTGACCCGCGGCCGCAGCCGGCGGCGGCTGTACGCCCTGGGCTTCTCCCTGCTGCTTCTGGCGGGCCTGGGCGCCTGCCACGCCGGGCGGACCGCCGCCGCGGCCCGCAGCATCACGGCCGTGGTCGCCGACGAGGAGGCAAGCCTGCGCAGCGGCCCTGGCGCGGGCAATACCGTGCTGTTCAAGGTCCACCGCGGCCTGGAGGTGCGCGTCATCGACCGCTCGGGGCCGTGGCTGCAGGTGGCCGCCTCCGCGAGCGTGGCCGGCTGGATCGAGTCCGGCCGGCTGATCCTGATTTGAAGCCGGCCGGGCTGTACGTCCACTTCCCCTTCTGCCGCCGCGCCTGCTTCTACTGCCATTTTTTCAAGCGTCGCTTCCAGGCCGCCGAAGCCGACGCCTGGCTGCGCCTGGCGCTGGAAGAGATGCGGCTGCGCCGCGACCCCGCCCTGGCCATCGACTCGATCTATTTCGGCGGCGGTTCCCCCTCGCTGCTGGCGGCCGGCCAGGTCTCGCGATTGCTGCAGGCGGCAACGAAGCATTTCCGCCTGGCGCCCCGCCCCGAAGTGACCCTGGAAGCCAACCCCGAAGACCTGTCGTCGCCGCTGCTCAAGGGCCTGCGCGCGGCCGGGGTCAACCGCCTGAGCGTCGGCGCCCAGTCGTTCCAGCAGCGGGACCTGCACTATCTCCGGCGCAGCCACGACGCCGGGCTGGCGCTCGGCGCCTGTGCCATGGCCCGCGACGCCGGCTTCCGCAACATCAGCCTGGACCTGATCGTCGGTCTGCCCACGCAGACGGCCGGCAGCATGGAATTGAACTTGCGGGTCATCGCGGCGCTGAAACCGTCCCATGTCTCGGTCTACATCCTGGAGGGCGTCCCGCGCCCCGAAGCCGACGCGCGCGACGCGCGCCTCTACCGCCAGGCGTGCCGGGCGCTCGCCGGCCTCGGCTTCGTTCACTACGAGGTCTCCAATTTCTCCCGGCCCGGCCGGGCGTCGCGCCACAACCTGAAGTACTGGCGCATGGGGGCCTATCTCGGCATCGGCCCCTCGGCGGCCGGGTTTCTGGACGGCCGCGACTACCGCAACGTTTCCGACCTGAAAAAATACGGAGCCGCTCTTTCGGCCGGCAGATTGCCGCTGGCAAGAACCAAGCCGCTGATCCCGGGCAAGCGCGGGATCATCACCGGCCTGCGCCTGCTCCAGGGCATTCCCGCCCCGGCATTCGCCCCGTTTCCAGACGAAACCTCCTTCCTGCTGCGCGAAGGCTTCCTGGTCCGCCGCGGCCGCAACATCGCCGTCCCCGAGGAGAAGATCCTGCTGCTGAACGAGATCCTGGGGTATTTCATTTAATTTAACAAAACGATCTCTTAGTGTTAGTGTTAGTGTTAGTGTTAGGAAGAAACTCAACGAACCAACGGTGTCAGTGACACCCTAAAAATTCCCGACAAAAGGGGTGGCAGTGTTAGCGAGAACCCCGACGAACTAGAATTGCGGCTGTACCACGATCTCCTTTTCGGCGCTGGCCCGGTTGCCGGTCAGCAGGTCATGGACCTCGACATGGACCAAGTAGCTCCCCGGCGCTGGAAAATGGAGGGCCATCTCCACGTCGACGGCGGCATCGGCCGCCAGGATCTCTCTCTCGGCCGCCAGGGGGTCGCCACCGCGCACGTGGGCACGGACGCCGACCCGCAGCCGGCCGGCCAGCCCCTGCTCGCCGTAGGCCCGCTGAAAGCCGGACAGCGAGATCACCAGCCTGCCGTCGCGCCACTCCAGCGCCTGGATCTTGAGCGGAAGCAGCTCGCCCAGCCGGAGCTTGCGCGAAAAGACCGCCTTCAGCCCCGGTTGCCTCATCTCGACCCGCAGCTGGCGCGGCCGCTCGGGGCCGGCGGCAGGCTTGAAGGTCAGCACGTAATAGACGTCCTCCTTATCGGCCGCCTGGCGCAGCGCCTCGCCCAGCCGGGTGGTGTCGCTCACCTTGCCGCCGGTATCGGCGCTGATCTGGCGGAAGGCCCCCTCCCAGGAAGAAAACACCGGCTGCCATTGCAAGTGCTCGTCGCCGAGCGTCTCGCCGGCGGCGTCGCTCAGGAAGAGGTGGTAGGTGGCGTTGGCGCCGACGAACAACGGACGCAGATCGCGCAGGTAGATCGTCACGTCGCTGCACATTTTAATCTGCCGCTCGGTCTCGTCCATGAACTTCTTGAGCTCGGTGATGGTC